>NZ_CP014616.1:552500-662500 GCF_001590685.1 Sporosarcina psychrophila | reverse complement strand
TTCCACTGTCGCTGTCATCGCATCTACTGTGTTGACGGCACGAATAATGATTGGGTATTCATACGTACGCTCGTTGTTGCGTACACCGACAGACTTGAAGTTCGGAATGATTGTAAAGTATTGCCAAACTTTCTGATCCAATCCTGCGAGTGCAAATTCTTCGCGTAAAATAGCATCTGATTCGCGTACCGCTTCAAGACGATGAGGCTCAATTTCACCTAAAACGCGCACACCTAGACCAGGTCCTGGGAATGGTTGGCGGTATACCATATCGTGCGGAAGACCTAACTCAACACCACACGCACGTACTTCATCTTTGAATAGTTGGAATAACGGCTCCACTAATTCAAATTGCAAGTCTTCTGGAAGTCCTCCAACATTATGGTGTGACTTCACAACTTTATGCGTTTTTGTACCAGATTCTACGATATCTGGATATATTGTTCCTTGTGCTAAAAAGTCAATTCCTTCAAGTTTACGCGCTTCTTCTTCAAATACGCGAATAAATTCATTGCCGATAATTTTACGCTTCTCTTCTGGCTCGTCTACCCCTTTTAGTTTACCTAAGAAACGCTCGCTTGCATCCACGTAAACAAGGTTATCCCCCAAGTCTTTTTCGAACATTTGAACAACGCCCTCAGACTCGTTTTTACGCATTAAACCATGGTTTACGTGCACACAAATTAATTGCTTGCCGATTGCCTTAACTAATAATGCCGCAACAACAGAAGAATCTACACCACCTGAAAGAGCCAATAATACTTTCTTATCGCCTACCTGTTTACGGATTAAAGCAACTTGATCATCAATGAAATTTTTCATATTCCAGTTAGCTTCTGCCTTACATGTATGGAACACGAAATCTTTTAAAAGTGCTTTCGTTTCCTTTTCACTTGGCCATTGCTCGAATGTTTTAAGTGCTTTCGTAGAAGGATGACCCACACTAATTACCGGAATGTTTAAAGCGAATATTTCATCTAATACGTCAATCGCTTCACCATCAACGATATTATTTTCACCACCATTTAAAATAATCCCTTTTACCGTTTTTAAACCTTCAATCGTTTGTGATGTAATATCATGAGGGTGAATCTCACTATATACACCTAAATCACGAATCCAACGGGCTATTGTCGTATTCTCACTACTACCTAAATCCAATACTAAAATATTGTCCTGCTTCAAGATGATACAACCTCCTTTTAATTTTATTATTCCAGCCTTTTCCGGCTATTTTACCAATTTTTTCATCGTGCAACATAACTATATTCCAAACGTTCCACAAGGCCTTTTCAAATAGAGAAAAACGCGTCAGAAAGTCCAGCTTTCTGCGCGTCTCATCATCTATAAAAAAGCGAACAAAGCTCATATATCAATGAGCTAAATCCACCTTCATAGCCAAGTCATTTTCGGTAACTTGTAGAAACATCCGAACCGTATTATCGGATATATATGAGGGCACCTTGGGCTTGTTCTTTTTTCATCTTACTTCTATTTACGACAAAAATCAACCCGAAGACCTATTGATTAAATCTTCCCATATTTCCCGCAACACTACCCATTCGTGTTCAGTTATATTTCCACCGTAAAAACCCTTTTCATATGCAGTTGTAAGCATTTTCATTCTTTCTCCACCGAAGTAGTTGTCAACACTCGTTGCATAATCAGATAATGTCATACCAGTTGCCCGCTTCAAACCAGAACGATCCAGTTGTTTCAATAAACTGTTATAGCGCTTTGTAAATGTTAACCAATCTTCTTGTTTAGTACGATGGACATAAACTAGCACTTTAGGCAGCCACTTTACCCTACTAACGAATATTCGCCAGCCGGCAAAAATGACTATTAACACAATCACACCTATTATCCACATATTATTCCGGATCCAAGTACCCATAGTTTTGAAAATCTCACTATTTTTGAAGTTCCTATCTGCTTTAACCGTTTTTTCAGCCTGCTCTTTCTTTGGTTGTTCAGGCTTTTTCACTTCCGGTGTTAGTGTATCATCAAGGTTCAACTCGATATCATATTCAATATCCGTTAAGCTACTAAATCCAATTGTCGGTTCGTATGGCATCCAGCCAATACCAGGCATATATGCTTCAACCCATGAATGCGCCTCATTATTCGTAATTTGATAAACTTTCTCCCCTTCGTCATTTAAGACAAATTCTCCGGGAGCAAAACCTTTTACCCAACGTGCTGGAATATCAATCGAGCGCAACATGACAACCATAGACGTGGAAAAGTTATCGCAGTATCCCTGTTTGGTATCAAAGAGGAACTGATCTACATAATCATCGCCTGCTTTTGGAATAGCGACACCTTGCTGAGTATAAACAAAGCCATTTCTTCCAAAGTACTTTTCGATTGCCTTCGTCTTCTCGTAAACACTTTCCTGATTTTCTGTTATGTTTTTTGCAAGTTCCTCCACCCGTTCAGGTAATTGCTCTGGAAGTTGTAGGTACTGAGTTAAATCTTCAGCTACCTCTGAAAAATCTCCCATCCTAGTAGCCCTTAATTTTTTCAAGCTGTAATCAGGCTCGGTGAATTCGACTTGATACGAATCTAGGACCCCTTCCTTGCCCTCGATTTCTGTACTGTACTTTCCTGCTCCTTCCAAGTATTGAAAAACAACATCCTTTGTTGCGTATACTTTATTCATCCCATAAGGATAAACGATGAAAGAAAAGTCTTCCGACACCTTCAAATCCGCAAGTTGTTGGGCTGCAGCGTCCACATTTCCTTGACTCGCAATTTCCCCTATCTCCATACCAGGAGTATAACTAGTCTGGGAATCGTCAACAGATACCTGTTCCCAACCTTTTGAGGTGTATGTGTTTTTCGTTTCAATTTTCCAGTATTGTTCATTAGCCACTTTTGCTTCAATGACTAATGTAGAATCCTGCACAAACGAACCACCCAATGTGGAATCATTCGTATCGTATCCACTTTTAGCCACCCCACCTTCCCCACTCCCTTGCACAAATGACTCAAAATAAGGTAGCGGATCTGGCCAGATGGGATCTTGTTTCGGAAGAATGTTGGCAAGCGTTCCACTCACAACAACTGCGAAAAGAAGTGGAACGGATATCGCTAGGAATGCACCTGTTGGAACTGATGTGTTGTGCTTCTCCGCAAGCCTAGTAATCGCAAGTAAACCAAGAAGTAATAACCCCGTCACCATAATTCGGAAAATAGCGCCACCTGCAGCATATCCACCGAACGTATCAATGAACGCTATAAATAGAATAGTCATGATATAAAATAGCAAAATACTTTTCCTTACTTCAATCCAATGACGGATAAGATAGGTCGTCATCCACAGTAGCGCGAAAAACAACACAGTTCTAAATGGATTCGTAATACTTTCCCAGTCACCATTCATGATAATTGGGGCATTCGAAAGGAAGTCACCTGATACATATACTAGTGTTTCCTTTGTAAATAGTACCTTTTCAAAAAATACATAATGGGTCGCTACTACAATGAAAATAATCTTTGTAGGAACGACTATCCACCACTTTGCTTTAATTAAGGCCAAAAAAAATGATAGCGCCACAAATAATAAAAACAGTGTTAAATGATCTGAATTGGTCAATTCAATAACCGGAATTAGCCATTCCCTTAAAAGAATCAATGCCAGTATATAAAGAATTAGTAGCAGTTGCCTATCAATTCGCGCTCCAGTCATAATCGCACCGCCTCTTTAAAAGCATCTGAAAACTGCTTCTGTTCTAATAAATGCACGGTAATTCCCTTCGATTTTGCAAGTCTAATATCCTCTTCAATCCTTTGCAATGCTGGATCATCACGTTTCACTACGACCATGCAAATGATAGATTCAACGTTGTCCACACTTAGCAGGACTGATTGTATGAAAGGCCCATCGGGGTTCCCCGTGATCAATACAATACTGCCCCCGTGTTGAAACGTGGTTCCAAAGTCAGCTAATGATGCTTCATTCGCAGGCTTAATCTTTGCCAAGTGAACCAATGCCATATGAAGTTGCTCTTCCGACTGTATAAATGGGAATAAGGAGGGTTTAGGACCCGTCGTCATCAAGGCAAGATCTGCCTGATGATTTGATGCTTCTTTCAATATTGAAGCAGTAAGTTCTACTAGCTCCTCAAACATTTTCGACTCTCTGCCATCCATGATTATAAATAACTCTTGTGATCGTCTATCTTCAAACTCCTTTGTCATCAAGGTCTGCGTTCTAGCAAACGATTTCCAATGAATCCATGTCACCCGATCACCTGACTGGTAATTGCGTACACCCGTTGCCATCGTCGTATCTTTGACGATATTTAATGGCGAGGCCATCGTACCTTGGTCATATTGTGTATTAAATGGTACATAATGAATACCTGTCATTTTGGGATACACTAGAATCATATTCTCTACTTCAATAAATTTCGTTTTTCGGAGCCATCCAAAAAAGTCGGAAATCTCAACTTTCACCCCTTGAAGTATATGTTCACCCCTGGGTATTTTTTCGATTTCGTATTCCCACTCAACTTCTTGACGGAATCCAAAAACAAACAGGCGTTTTAACTTTTCACCTGCCAAAACAACTATTTCGGGCTCTGCCCACTGTTCACTTACAACGGTATAAAGTAAGGGAAATCGATCTTTACGTTTAATAGATAAAGAAACAATCAACTTCTCACCATTTTGCACATGAGGTGTCCGAATGGTACGTTCCACAGTCATTTTCGACATTGGATAGAAAAATAGTAATAGAGAATAGATTATAAAAGGCAATATAATATAAAAAATAGTCCAACTGACCATGCCGCCTTGGAACATGGCAAAAACAAATGTAGAAACCAAGACGAACAAAACAAATAGTAACCGGCTCGAAATATCAATCATTTTCCTAGCAGTTGTCATTTCAGCTGAACCTTATCTACAGGTACACGTACTTTCATCAAAATTCGTTCTATAATTTCCGAAGTGGAAATCCCTTCATACTTGGCTTCAGGGCGTAAAATCATGCGATGTCCAAAAACGAATGGCGATAAGTACTGAACATCATCCGGTGTAACGTAAGTTCTCCCTTTTATCATCGCATACGCCTGACATGCCTTCATAAGCGCAAGAGATCCTCGGGGACTTACACCTAAATAGACATAGGGATTATCACGCGTCTGCGAAGCACATTCTACGATATAGGACTTAATAGTATTATCGACTTTAACTTCTGTTACAGCCTTTTGGAGTTCGATTAATTCTTCAAGTGATACTACGGTTTCTAATGTGTCAATTGGAACGGCCTTCTCCGCACGATCAAGTACTTCAATCTCTTCCATTTTCGTCGGATAACCCATCTTCAGTTTAAATAGAAAACGGTCAAGTTGCGCTTCAGGTAGCGGGTATGTACCTTCATATTCAATCGGATTTTGTGTTGCCATGACAAAAAAGGGTTGCGGAATTCGCATCGTTTCTCCATCTATCGTCACGGTGGACTCTTCCATCCCTTCCAATAGAGAGGATTGCGTCTTTGGCGAAGTCCTATTAATTTCATCGGCTAGAATAATATTCCCCATGATGGGTCCTGGCCTAAATTCAAATTCCATTTCTTTAGGGTTATAAATTGAAACGCCTAGAACATCGGAAGGAAGTAAGTCCGGTGTAAATTGAATTCGCTTAAAATCTGCCCCAATTGACTTAGCCAATGCTTTTACCATCATCGTTTTTCCAACACCTGGCACGTCTTCAAGTAGGACATGCCCTCGGGCAAGAAGTGCGGTAACACTTAATTCGGCGATATCTCTTTTCCCAATCATCACTTTTTCGATATTGGTTAAGACTTTTTCAATCATCTCTTTATGTGTCATTTCAATTCCCCCAATTGTCTATTACGCTAAATTTGTCCGAAAATTAACAAAACATACCTTTATAATACAGGATATCTAATTCTCACACAACTTAAGCACTGATTAGAAAATAAAAAGGAGCCCCAATAAGGAGCCCCCTGAAGTCATTTCCAAAAATCATCAAAAATTGTAATCGGCATATGCCGTTTATGCTTTGAACGGAGAAAATGATTCTCGATTGCTGTACGGGATCCCTCCGGCAACTTTTTACCTTCAAGATAATTATCGATATCGTCATAGGTGACACCAAGCGCTACTTCATCAGGAATAGCCGGTCTGTTTTCTTCAAGATCCGCTGTCGGAACTTTCAAGTAGAGATGTTCAGGGCATCCAAGTTCCTTAAGTAGTTGTTTCCCTTGCCGTTTGTTCAGCCTGTAGATCGGCATAAGGTCTGCACCGCCATCCCCGAATTTCGTATAAAATCCGGTAATGGCTTCCGCTGCATGATCACTCCCGAGAACAATACAATCATGCATGGCCGCAACTGAGTATTGAACCTTCATACGTTCCCGTGCTTTTTCGTTTCCTTTAGCAAAATCGGTCAACGTAACGCCACCTGCAGTCAATGCACGTTCACTCGCATCGACAGCTTCTTTTATGTTAATCGTGTAGATTAGAGACGGCTTAATGAATTCCAATGCATCCTGGCAATCCTCCTCGTCAAACTGAGAACCATAAGGCAACCGGATTGCAATGAATTTAAATCGCTTAGTTTCCTCTTCATCATTTAATTCATCAACAGCGAGTTGAGCAAGTTTCCCGACAAGCGTCGAGTCTTGCCCACCTGAAATTCCAAGAACAAAACCATTTAAAAATGGGTTTTCCCTTACATATTCTTTCATGAAGTCAATCGATTTCCGAATTTCCTCTTTAGGTTCAATGATTGGCTGCGCCTTTAACTCAGCGATAATTCTATCTTGTAATGTCAACTTCAACAAACCTCCTTAGCCATTAATAAAGTCTTCCACCATTTCCTGGACTTCCTGGATATTGCGCATCTTATTGTCCCAACATTTTTGGCTTAAGTCGACCGGATACTCTTCTGGATTAAGGGATCGTTTATATTCATCCCATAATAACTCCAAGTTGTCTTTTGCGTAATCACGCATTTGTTGAAGAGTCGGATTATTATAGATGATAACCCCTTGTTCCACGACTTTGACGTGTAAGTCCTTCGCTTCAAAATTCGTAACAAACTTCGAGATGAATGTATGGACGGGGTGGAACATTTTGATGCGTTTCTCGGATGCGGGATTTTCATCATACATCGTAATATAATCCCCTTCTGCCTTACCATTTTCTCGGTCAATAATTCTGTATAACTTTTTACGTCCAGGCGTCGTTACTTTTTCGGTTGTCGACGAAATTTTAATCGTATCTTCCATTTCACCGGCATCGTTTTCTATGGAAACAATTTTATAGACGGCCCCAAGTGCAGGCTGGTCGTACGCTGTGATCAATTTCGTTCCAATTCCCCATACGTCTACCCTTGCACCTTGTGCTTTCAAGTTGAGAATTGTATATTCATCCAAGTCATTTGAAACGAAAACTTTCGCATCCAAGAATCCAGCTTCATCCAACATACGGCGCGCTTCCTTGGATAGGAATGAAATATCACCGCTATCTAAACGAACGCCGATGAAATTGATTTTATCACCAAGTTCTTTAGCTACTTGGATTGCCGTCGGAATGCCTATTTTTACTGTATTATACGTATCGACAAGGAAAACACAGTCCTTATGACGTTTAGCGTATGAATGGAATGCTTCGTATTCACTTTTATAAGCTTGAATCATTGAATGAGCATGCGTCCCCGCTACAGGAATATCGAATCTTTTCCCAGCGCGGACATTACTTGTCGCTTCAACGCCGCCAATGAACGTAGCACGTGCACCCCATATCGCCGCATCCATCTCGTGTGCACGCCGACTGCCAAATTCCATCACTATTTCGTCTTTGACGACTTGTTTGATGCGGCTTGCTTTCGTCGCAATAAGCGTCTGATAATTAACGATATTAAGTAGAGCGGTCTCAATCAGCTGTGCTTCGATAAGTGTCGATTCCACGCGAATAATAGGTTCATTCGCAAAAACCAGCTCCCCTTCAGCCATGGAATAAACAGTGCCTGTAAAACGTAGCTCCTTTAGATAAGAGGTGAAGTCGTCTTCATAGCCGAGATCATCCTTTAAGTAAGCAAGATCACTTTCACTAAAATGAAACCCTCTTAAATAATCGAGAACTCGCTCAAGCCCCGCAAATAACGCATAGCCATTACCGAACGGCAAATTTCTGAAAAAAAGTTCAAAAACCGCTTTTCGTTCATGTATTCCATCCGCCCAGTATGATTCCGCCATATTGATTTGGTATAAATCCGTATGTAAAGCCAAGCTGTCATCCGCATATTTCGAACTCATGTCAATCTCCTTCTTCCGCATTCTAATGGTTCAAGTATACACTATTTACCCTATATTCGACTTAACATAACATGATGTGACATATCCTTTTATAGCTTTTTCACAATTATGAATGAATTTGTCCTCCCGAGCCATATTAAAAAGAACTGGTTCTAATATACGAGGAGGTATTTTAATGAAACAAGACAATGAACGAGATGCAAACAAAAACGAGACCTTATCCGAAAAAATAAAAAAAAGAACGATCGATCAAAACGGCTTTCATGAAGAATTATCCCGTGAGTTCGCAACCCTCGGTGACCGAAAAAAAGCGATGATTGATTTTTATCGGTCGACAGAAAAGTAAAATATGAATAAAAAAATGTGAGACTAAATCCTAGTAACAACGGATTTAGTCTCACTTCATTAATAATACGAATAGATATTAGTTACCCGCTTTATAATCATTCAGAAACTCTTGAACTTTAGCTGGATCTGCCTTCAATTCATTCCCTGTGTCTACCAGTGGGCTGACCGTAGAAACAGCCTTCTTCTTGTTCCCTTGATAGAAATTCAGAATTTCATCTTGGTTGATAGAGTAAAGAACGGCTTTTCTTAACTCTTCACTCGTTGATACTTCACGATTTTTTGTATTGAAAAGCAAGTAACTTACAGCATTACTATCATTTTTTTGCAAGAATAGTTTGCTGTCACCTTCAACCACGTCGTATTTTGTTTCTGGGACTCCGTTGAAAATATGGATTTCACCATTGCGTAAAGCTGAAAGCGTGCTGTCCGGATCTTGGATGAAGCGAACTGTTACATTTGAAATTTTCGGTTCGTGCTCTGTCCCCACCATATAAGCAGGGTTTTTATAGAAAATACCTTCGTAATCATTTTTGTGTGACAAAATGTATGGGCCACTCGCGTACAATGTATTGTTGTATTTAGCACCCTCTATGACTGTGTTCTGATCTCCGTAAGGAATGTCTTTACTCACATCAAACGAAGAAACATCATACGTATTAATACTCTCAACTTGTTTTTTCGAGACAATCCCCGCAGATTGGTGAGCTAAATAGTTCAGTACTTGTGGGAATGGAGCTGTTGTTGTCATTTTTACCACTTGATATTTCCCAGTCGCATTATCGGCTTCTTTTTTATCAGAAACAAGCTCCCCGATTTTCACATCCAAGTTCTTCTCAAGCCCTTCTCTGACTGTTGCATCACTTCCTGATTGCAAAATATCGAGATCAGATAGATCTGTGACTACTTCCACTTCGTTAATATGTTCATGTAAACTATACGTACGGTGATCCGGTACTGAATTCGGGTCTTTTGCACGATTCATCGAGAAGATGACATCGTCCGCTCCTACGCGTTCACCAGTATCTACAGCTTTTCCGTCTGTAATTGACGCAAAATTGATATCATCACGAAGAAGGAAGTAATAATCTGAATTGCCCTCTGCGATGCTGTGATTATAAGATAATGAGCCGTCTGAAACAACAACGTCATCATCTGTCAAGTTGACGAGACGCACATACATATTTGTATTCAATGTATTGATAGATCCATCGTTCCCTTTAATAGGATCGAGGGACGTCAAAGTTCCAATAGCTTGCTGAATGATTAATGGATCCGTATCTCTTTTAGATTTGTCAATGAAATCAATAGGTTCCCAGGCAATTGCACGTGATTTAGCAAGCCTAACTGTGTCTACGTCGAGAATGTCTTTATTAACTCCCTGTGCTTTAAATGAATTATAAAGAGGTGCAATGTAAGCTTTGTCAAACACTAAACGCTGTTCTAATTGCTTGTATGTCTCTGCAAACTCATCAGACGTTTCTGTACTTGCCTTTTCAATCAATGCATCAACTTCATCATCAGCCATAATACTGTTATCACCGTCTGATTTGAACAGTGCTCGAACAGCATAATCGGGGTTCCCCGTAACTGTCGTCCAGCTAGATAATGCAACATCATAATTCCCTGCATCTTTCTGTGCAGTGAAGCTTCCGTAATCAGGCTGAATATTCAATTTCACATCAAAGCCATTTTTTATAAGCTGATCTCGTACAATATTCATATCTTCTTCCCCAGAACCCATACCCAGAAGTTCGATGACCACCTTACTTTTATCCGTCTTTGGTTCTGTATTGTCATTCTTTTTATCGGAAACATCCGATTTCGTACTTACACATCCGGCCAATACCACCATAATTGCTATTAAAATCGTCAATAAACTTTTCTTCATTATTAATTCCCCCTTATTATTGTTTGGTATTTATGTTCAATCCATTCTTGGATCAAATGCATCACGCAATCCATCTCCCAAAAAGTTAAACGATAATACAAGTAAGATAATCGCAAGCCCCGGGATAATGGCTAAATAGGAATGCGATTCCAAGTATGTGCTACCGATTTTTAAAATATTTCCCCATTCTGGAATATGCGGTTCCACACCGAGTCCTAAGAAACTTAAGCTACTCGTCGCGATGACAGCGCCCCCGATTGTCAGTGTCGCCTTGACAATCATCGGCGCGAGCGAATTCGGCACTATCTGTCTAAAAATAATAGAGAAGTCCGATGAACCGAGCGCACGTGCTGAATCGACAAATTCATAGTTCGACACCATCATGACATTCGCACGCATCGTTCGGGCATAGGTTGGGATGGACCCCACACTAAGCGCTAAAATAAGATTCGTCGTATTTGCTCCAAATGCCGCAACGATAGCAATTGCCAATAAAATTCCAGGAACAGCATATAGTACATCAAGCAGTCGCATAATGATATTGTCCGTCCGCTGACTGTAATACCCGGCTAATGCTCCTAGGAATCCGCCAATAACTACCGGTATGGCCGTTGAAGCAAACCCTACAAGAAGCGAAATTCTTGCACCAAAGATGATTCTTGAAAACAAATCCCGTCCGAAATTATCAGTGCCAAACGGATAGACAAGGCTCGGTTTTTGAAGTATTGCACTATAATCATTTTCAACTGCCATATCGTAGTCAAACGTAAATACACTGCAAACGGATATGGAAAACATGAGAGTGATGAAAAACAAACCAAGTATCGCCGTTGAATTACGGGTAATCTTCTCCCACATCGTATTCCACTTCGAAATCCTAGACTGATCATGACTGCGAACCTTTAAAATCAAGCTATAGCCAAGCAATAGTGAAAAAATATTACCCGTCAATGCGGTAAACAGAAGTAATATGGCAACAATCATCATCCAAGCTGGCGCACTTTCTTCCTCAACATATTTCGCTGTGAGAACAAGTGTCACGACTTGAAAAATCATTATTCCTAGCAAGATAATCATTGCCGTTAAAAATGAATCCGCCACATATGATTTGAATAAATTAAGTGATGATATCGCGATGATAAAAACCTGAGTAAGCAGCATATAAACGGCAAACGTATATTCAGGTGTCTTCTTCTTTTTAATAAGATTAAATGCAAATGCTACAGTGAAAATATTACCCGTCATTATACTAAACAGCTGTATGTAGCCGAGCTTTCTTGTCGAACTTCGAATTTCACCTATTGTCAGAAGGTCTCGCTTCACCATCCACGTAAGAATCATTTGAAAGATAGTGAACAACGCATAGGCCGCAAATAAGCTGAAGACCGAACTTTTCAACTCCCCTTCTTTGAAATTGAAACTGTTCAGTAGCAAGACGACTGTCAGGATTAAAGAAATAATCCATGTGAAATTTGCTTGTGTATATTCCCTCGATAATTTCAATGCATGTTTTTTATTTAGATTCACCTTCACACCTTCTCCTGCTCTACGATTGCTTCATCTTCGAACGGATGCGAGGATCGAAAAACGCATACAAAATGTCGATGAGCACATTGACTAATGAAATCGTTATTGCAATATAGATAACTCCACCCATAATAGCGGGAATATCGGGAATGAACTGCTTGTCTACGATGTAACTTCCGATTCCGCTAATGTTAAATACTTTCTCAGTCACCGCCGCTCCCCCGAGCATTCCCCCGAATAGCAGACCAATGACTGTAATAATTGGTATCATTGCATTGCCAATCGCATGTTTCCAAAGTACTTGAAGCCGATTGAGGCCCTTCGCTTTAGCGGTAATGATGTAGTCCTCATTGATGATTTCCAACATCGAAGAACGTGTCATCCTCGCGACAGATGCAGTCAATGCAGTTCCAAGCACAACAACAGGCATGATGATAGAAAGCCAGTTTTGAGGACTATATGTGGCCGGTAACCATTGGAATTTAATAGAGAAGTTCAAAATAAATAGTAATCCTTGCCAAAAGTTCGGAATCGATAATCCAATCAATGCAATAAACATGAATGAATAGTCCAAAAATGAATTCGGCCTTGTCGCAGAAATGATGCCTACCGGGATAGCGATGACAACTGCCATCAGTAATGATAAAACCGCAATCGTTAATGTGATTGGGAATTTATTCGCTATACTTGCTGCGACATCCTCATTGCCAGCATAAGAAGCACCCAAATCAAACGTCGCGATTCCTTTTAGCGCATTCCATAATTGTGAAAGATATGATAAATCCAAACCATGTAATTTATTGAATGATGCGATTTGTTCCTTCGTCGCCGCCTCGCCAAGAATATTCGCGGCAGGATCAAACGGCGATAAGTAAAGTATCGTGAACACAAGAACTGCAACGCCAGCAATAACAAAGATACTCATAATCAATCGTTCAACTATAAACTTGATGTACGGATTGCTGAACAAAAGAATAAGTAGATACATAAAGATGCCTGGAATGAATGAAGCAAGCAAGAACAACGGTTTTCCAAGCAATGATTGAAAGTAAGTTGAATACGTAACTTGTTGAACACCTTTCTGTTCCGCTAGCTGATTTGTTTTTTTCGTTAGCGTTTTTCTAAATTGTTCTTCGGCAAGCTCCTCCACTTGCCTATCTATTTCTCGCTCATTTACTTCTTTATTGAAGAATGATTGTTTCCGTAGTAATTGTTCTTTAAAATCAAGCATCGCCGCCTCTTTATAACCTGTTGATGTCAATGATGCCCTTACCTCTTCATAAATTGAAGAGTATTTATTGTCTCCTCTTTTCGACAGATAGAATAGAAATACAATAACATGAACCGGCAAACCTAAAATTAGTAGCAAATACTTATAAGTCGGTCGTCTTCCCATTTTGCCAAACGTATATCGGAGAACATCTGATAATCTAAAATAGGATGTCGCTTCTTTATTCACTCGCATTGAAGCAATTCCTCCTTCCCGATATTGTTTAATTCCTATTGGTATAGTAAAGTATAGATTCGGTAACTATTTAAGTCAATGTAATTTTTAGTTAAATATAATTTCAGATAATAGGCAGGTGTTTTTATTGGAAACAGTATTAAAGGTAAGTGATCTACGCGTCTCGTTTTTGGGCCACGACAAGGAATTTGAAGCAGTCCGTGGTGTCAGTTTTGAAGTGAAGAAAGGTGAGTCACTTGGTATTGTAGGTGAATCAGGAAGTGGAAAAAGCGTGACAGCCCGCTCAATTATGCGCCTCCTCCCCTCTCCCCCTTCTTATCTGAAAGATGGAGAGATTGAATTTCAAGGTGAAGATCTCGTGCAAAAAACGGAAAAAGAGATGGAGAGTATCCGCGGTCGTGATATAAGCATGATTTTTCAAGATCCGATGACTTCATTAAATCCAACAATTCAAATCGGTAAACAAATTGCGGAAAGTTTAATTAAACATCAGAACTTATCTAAAAGAGATGCGAAAAACCGTACCATTGAACTTTTGAAACTTGTAGGTATCCGTAATAGTGAAGATCGTTTTAGCCAATATCCGCATGAGTTTTCAGGTGGAATGCGGCAGCGCGTCATGATTGCGATTGCACTCGCTTGCCGTCCGACCCTATTGATTGCGGATGAACCCACGACTGCACTTGATGTGACAATACAAGCCCAAATCTTAAATTTGATGAAAGATATGCAGCAACGTTTTGGAACATCCATCATACTGATTACCCATGACCTAGGCGTTGTTGCCGGCATGTGTGATCGTGTTGCTGTTATGAAAGACGGGGAAATTGTGGAGACCGGAACGACGGAAGAAATTTTTGATAACCCAAAACATTCCTATACAAAGAAACTGCTCAATGCCCTTCCTCGCCTTGACGAGAAAAAGAAGCCTAAACGCACTCCTTTACGTACCATTGGTATAGAAAAAGGGAAACCCCTGCTAGAAGTGAAATCACTAAAGCAGCATTTCGACGTTGGGAAAGGCAATATAGTGAAAGCCGTGGACGATATCAGTTTTCATATCAAACCCGGAGAGACGCTCGGTCTTGTTGGCGAGTCGGGATCAGGTAAGTCAACGACCGGCCGCGCCATTTTGCGCCTTCACGAACCGACAGACGGAGATGTCTTGTATCAAGGGATGGCCATTAACCGGCTTTCGAAAAATGAAATGAAAACGATGCGGCGCCATATGCAGATGATCTTTCAGGATCCGTACTCTTCACTTAATCCACGCTTTAAAGTGCTTGATATTATCGGTCAAGCATTAGACATTCATCGGTTGAGTAAAAATAAAGAGGAACGAAAAAAGAGGGTAGAAGAGTTGCTTGTTATGGTCGGACTCGAACCTTCCCATGCAATGCGCTATCCACATGAATTTTCCGGTGGACAGCGCCAAAGAATTGGTATTGCACGTGCACTTGCCGTAGAACCTGACTTCATAGTATGCGACGAACCGTTATCCGCACTCGATGTTTCTATCCAGTCGCAAATTGTGGAATTACTGGAAGATCTTCAGCATCGGCTTGGACTCACCTATCTGTTCATTGCGCACGACTTGTCTATGGTTAAGCACATTAGTGACCGGGTCGCAGTTATGTATGCGGGGAAAATTGTTGAGCTTGCCGAAAGCGAAGAGTTGTACTCTAACCCACAGCATCCCTATACAAAATCGTTACTCTCAGCGATTCCAATTCCTGACCCTAAAATAGAATCGAAGAAAAAACGAACGTTAATGGAAGATCAAATTGAGGAGGATAAATATCAACTATTGCAATCTGAGCTAATCGAGGTTTCAAAAGGACATTGGGTAGCCATCCCTATCAATTAAAATATGTTTCAAACTTCATTTATTGCAACAACTATAATATAATAAAACATGAGCTGAGGAGATATAACCTTTTCCGGTGTATAACTCCTTTTTCACAGCTAGTGCTGCATATTCGTTCGTAAGCTATTTTTTAAAAGAGATTTTCTAATTTATAATCTCTACAAATCATGGCAATACTAACAATGAAAGGTCTCATTTCTCGTTTTCACTTGTAATTATTTATGAAGGAGCTAAAGTCATATGAATGGGTTATTAGACATTTTCGAGAAAAAGGGACCACGGCGTATTCTTATTTTCGCTTTGATTATTTTAATTCTTTACAGCGTCAAAAGTATGATGAATATTATATTGCTTACCTTCATTTTCGCTTTTTTGTTGGATCGACTTATTGAGTTTACGCTCAAACGTGTACATTTTAACCGCAAGCTGCTAGTCATTCTCCTGTATACAGTGATTGTTGGCTTACTGACAGTTGGTGTTGTTAAGTATTTGCCTATAATCACAATGGAAATCAGTCAAATTATTGTAAGAATTACAAACTTCTATTCCACACCTCATGATAGTGTACTGCTCACCTACTTAGAATCCGTCATCTCTAGTAATCAAATTGCAGCCTATTTGGAAAATGGTTTTTCATTTTTGTTAAAATATTTCTCTGATATTAGTAAAACAAGTATTCAAGTCATACTTGCCCTCGTATTAAGCTTATTTTTCCTGCTAGAAAAACCACGGTTAATAGAGTTTACAAACAAATTTAAAGATAGTAAGATTGCTCCCTTTTACTTCGAAATTGAGTTCTTTGGTAAAAAGTTCACGCGTACATTCGGAAAAGTGATTGAAGCCCAATTTATCATTGCAATTGTTAATACAATATTGTCCGTGATCGTATTACTCATACTCGGATTCCCACAAATAATCGGTTTGGGAATTATGATTTTCTTTTTAGGACTCATTCCCGTTGCCGGGGTCATCATTTCACTTGTCCCTCTGACGATAATTGCTTTTACAATCGGAGGATTCCTGAAAGTTGTTTATGTTCTCATTGCAGTTATGATTATTCATGGCATTGAAGCATATATCTTAAATCCAAAACTGATGTCCTCCAAAACAGATTTACCCGTTTTTTACACGTTTATCGTACTGATTTTCTCACAAAACTTCTTTGGCGTCTGGGGACTCATTATCGGTATTCCCGTGTTTGTCTTCCTACTTGATATACTTGATGTCACGAATAAAGAACCTGCGAATCACATACCTGTTCCAAAAAGCAAAAAGACAAGGTGAGATTAACTTCTCCCTTGTCTTTTTTTATGTCGAAACACTATCTTTCCAGTTCTAGAAGTTGCTCTTTCATCTCTAAACCGGCCCTGAAACCACCTAACTTACCACTTTTCGCAATGACACGATGACAAGGAACAATAATTAAGACCGGATTGGCACCAATAGCGGTTCCAACAGCTCGTACCGCATTCGGCTTTTCAATCCGTTCTGCAATTTCCGAATATGAAACAGTCCGTCCGTACGGAATTTCTTGCAAGGCCTTCCAGACAATTTGTTGAAAAGGAGTACCGTGAAGATCGATTGGCAATGCAAAATCCCTGCGTCGCTCTTTCAAATAACCCATTAACTCAACTGCGTGTGGCTGTAAGATATCCGCTTCTTCTATCAGAACATGACTTGGAAGCCGTTTGTTCACCCACGCTTCCAGTTCTCCGAATGGTGCATTCGGGGTACCTATATAGCAAAGCCCCTCTGTCGTCGCAGCTATATACATATTCCATTGTGAGTGATTAAGTAATGTCCAATACACGTTATTTTTACTGTTCTTCTCCACTAACCTCTACCTCCTTCACTAGTTTTCGATATTGTTTTGGTGTTTGTCCAGTTTTCATTTTGAATAGCGTGATGAAATAGGACGGATTACGAAGCCCCACGCTTACCCCAATTTCAGCAATGGATTTATCGGTTGTAGTAAGTTCAGACATCGCTTTCGTTATTCTGATCTTTTGGATATATTCAACAGGCGTCAGCCCCGTGATTCTTTTAAATGTTCGCTGTAGGTGATAAGGACTTCCATGGCACATGTCTGCAAGTATTTCTAACGTCAATGGCTCCTGAAAATGCTCGTTTATATATTCTCCAATTTGGATAGTCCATTCTTCATCAGGTAAACGCAGCCCACCCGGCTTACAGCGTTTGCAAGGTCGGAATCCATCCGCTAGCGCTTCCGCCGCATCATTGAAAATACGGACATTCTCTTTTTTGGATCTCTTGATTTGCAAGATGGTCGGCAAAAGATACCCGTCGATTTCACGGCATAAATGAAGATTTCATCAAACCTTACGTCGTTATGTCTAATTGCTTGCCACTGTTCGTCAGTCAACTGCCTGACTTGTTGATGATCGCTCACGGAATCACCTCTTTCTCTTACCTTAAGTATACCCCCTCTATTTCCAAAATAAATGCTTTTCAGGACGTAACAGCAAGATAGCGAAACTTTTCCACCTGGGATTATGGTACAACTAAACATATAGATAAGATGCAGAGGAGATTTTTAAAATGCTAGTTAATCAACAAGATCATTTGATAATAGCCGTTCCGAAAGAGTTCAATTTCAAAGAAAATATCAGCTATATGTCCAGGTCAAACAATGAGTGTATGTTTGAAATCCGTGATGGTAAAGTGATCAAGGCAATTCCAGTTGGGAATGAGATTCTATTAGTCGAAGTCAGCGAAAATACAGAGGGTAACCTTCTGGTTCGGTTTATAGAAAAATATACACCGTCTAACGATAGCGTCCGGGATATGGTCGTCCATTATGTACGTGATTGGTTCGATCTCGATACTGATTTGAAACCTTATTATGAGATGGCGAAAAGGGATCCATTGCTTCAACAAGCAGTAAGTGAGTTTTACGGATTGCGAAACATCGGAATCCCTGACCTGTTTGAAGCGTTATGTTGGGGAATTCTTGGACAGCAAATCAATCTGACATACGCATATACGTTGAAAAGGCGCTTTGTGGAGACGTTCGGAAATTCGATTGAATGGGAAGGACAGTCATACTGGATATTCCCTGAACCAGAGTACATTGCGAAGCTTACAGTCGAGGATTTATCGTCATTAAAAATGACCGTAAAAAAATGTGAGTACCTGATTGGGGTTGCACAGCTTATCGCAGATGGAAGCCTATCCAAAGCTCAGGTATTGGAAACTGGGAACTTTAAGGAAGCGGAAAACATGCTTATCAAAATCCGTGGAATTGGGCCCTGGACCGCAAACTATGTCTTAATGCGCTGTTTGCGTTTCCCAAATGCATTCCCAATTGCTGACGTCGGACTTCATAACGCCATCAAACATTTGACAGGAGCAGAAGAAAAGCCGACGAAAGAAGAAATTTTAAAGCTTGCTGCACCATGGGAGAACTGGGAGTCCTATGCGACGTTTTACTTGTGGCGTTTTCTTTACTAAGATCAAGTAATTTCATGATTGGTTATTCAATCACCTCCCCTTGGAGATAAAATAGAAGGGCAAACTCAAATTGTTTGCCCTCCACTTTTTCATTAAATCATCTCGCTTTATTTACCAAGGGGGTTTATCTTCATTCGATAATCCAATCATATATATAGAAAAGAATATCGCTAAAAAAGCAGTTACAATCAAGGTTGTAATGACGATTGGTGAATGAATTTCAAATAGTACTTGCTGAAATAAGCATCATTTATTAGTCAATAAAAATCAATTTTTCTCTTCAAGGAAATAAAAACGTACAAGTACAAAAGAATAACAAGCATAATGATAACCGTCATAATTATTTGAGTCAACTGACCTTTCCACGTCAAAAACAATCCAATTTGCGATGTTAAAAAGATTATAAATAATATCAGATAAAATTTCATCATCCGCTGAAACGTTTCTTTTACTGACTCACCATCAGAGTAAATCTTTTTTACCCCTGACTCATTTGCTTCTGTACGAAAATAATGAAATTGCTTTAGAGCGCTGTCTACATATTGCCAACCGGCATCTTTACATAGTTGCATATACTCTTCATTCGCATCCCGGAAATCAATTTGATAGACATATGATTCATTAGGATTTTCATCGAAGGTATAGGTAAATAATCCATACTTTTTAAAATGAAATCCTTGGCGTGACATATCCGTCAGCCACTGCTCTTCTTTATCAACACTCGAAGCAAGAAAAATCTTGAACCTTTTAACAGTCATCTTCTTCGCCCTCCATTTCTTTTATGATGCTCCTGGCGTTTTTCACAAGTGATTCAAGCCTCTTAAACTCAAGCTGAAGCACTTCTTTACCTAAGGGTGTCAGCTGATTATACTTGCGGCGTTCTGCATCATCTATGTCTACTTTTTGAATGATTTTCTGCTTTTCTAATTTTCCTAGTGCTCCATATAATGTCCCGGGACCCATTGTAACTTCCCCCTGACTTATTTTTTCTACGTCCTGCATAATGGCATATCCATGACGTACTTCCCTTAAGGACAGTAAAATATAATATGTTGCCTGCGACAATGGTAAAAAACTTTCTGGCTGTTTTATCATTCTTTCACCTTCTCACTATATCGCTTATCGCTATATCGATTAACGATATAGTAACAAACATTTTTTGGAATTGCAATAGATTTTCCTTGCATGACAAAACTACCTAGATTAGAATTATTATAAATAAGAAACTGGTAGGAGAGAATGTAATGTCCAATTTTTATAAACCCGCCCTACACTTTCATGACGCCAATTATTCCATTGGTGACGTACATATTTTAAAAAATATTACGGGCTCCTTTCCGGAAGGGAAAATCACAACGCTCGTCGGCCCTTCTGGAGCAGGAAAAACAACATTGCTTAAATTATGTAACGGGCTGATCTCATCTACTTCAGGAGATATTTTCATTCACGATAAACTCATTTCCACATATGAACCCGTTGAACTACGCCGCCATGTCGGAATCGCACTTCAAAGCGCACCAATGATTAAAGGCACCGTCTATCATAACTTAGCTCTCCCTATGGAACTTCAAGGTAAAAAATTGCCTGAACAGGATGCCATTAAAATTCTAGAAGACGTCGGATTAGATGTGCAATTTTTACATCGTAAAACCAATGAATTATCCGGTGGTCAGCGTCAAAAAGTATCCATTGCTCGCACACTAATCAACCGCTCTGAAATCCTATTACTGGATGAAATCACATCCGCCTTGGACCGAACATCTTTACATGAAATCGAAGAATTAATCGTCAAGATTAACCGGGTGTATGGCACAACCATCATCTGGATAACACATAATTTAGAACAAGCCTTATCAATTGGAGATTACACTTGGGTTCTAATGAATGGTCAAGTCATTGAAACTGGCGAAAGTGACTTATTGAAATCACCAACAAATGAATTTGTGAAGCAGTTTGTGCAAGGAGGCGTAGAATGAGCTATCTTACGTTATCCATTACACTTATATTTGTAATCATACCTTTACTACTATCAAAGACTCTACGTTTAGATTTGGAAAAAGACACAATCATTGCGACAATTCGGTCCATTATCCAATTGCTTATGGTCGGCTATATTCTTAAATTTGTCTTCGATTCTGAAAACATATTGTACATTTTGTTAATGGTTACATTAATGATTGCAGCGGCAACACAAAACACCCGTAAGAAAGGAAAAGCAATCAAGGGAATCACTTGGAAAATCGCGGTCACATTACTTTTTGTAGAAGTACTAACCCAGAGTATTCTACTAGGCTTTCAAATCGTACCGCCAACCGCACAATACATCATTTCAATTAGCGGCATGGTGATTGGCAACTCAATGGTGCTATCAATCCTATTCCTTAACCGGTTCACAGCTGAGATTGAAACGCATCGTGATGAAACCGAACTCATCCTTTCTCTCGGTGGAACGCCAAAACAGGCCATTCATAGACAACTCATCAACGCAATCAAGGCAAGCATGATCCCGACAATCGAAAGTCAGAAGACAATGGGCTTGGTTCAACTTCCAGGTATGATGAGTGGTCAAATCATCGCAGGTGCGGACCCCATCCAAGCGGTTCAGTTCCAATTGCTCATCATATTCCTATTATTGACGACCGCTGCAGTGACAAGTGTATTGCTTGGCTTTTTATCATATCCAAGTCTATTCAATCAACGGATGCAGCTGCTGAAAGACAGATTTTAATAATTCGCTCTTGTTTTATTTTCCATGTCATGATAAAGTTATTGAAATTGTTCTTTTCACATAATTCCATAATTTGATTCTTATCAAGAGAGACCGAGGGATTGGCCCTATGACGTCTCAGCAACCAACCTGTTCAGGTACGGTGCTAATTCCTTTAGGTGTTCATTTCCCTAGAAGATAAGAAGATAGTCTACGATATTTCGGGGACCCTCTTCTTATAGAGGGTCCCCTTTTGTAATCTAAAAGAAAAGGGTGACTACAATGACAAAACAAAGTTTGAATACAATCCTAGTCCAATTAGGCAACAACAGTGATCCGAAGACGGGCGCTGTCAACCCTCCGATTTATTTATCAACTGCGTACAAACATAAGGGGCTCGGTCAATCGACTGGCTACGACTACACACGGACAAAAAATCCAACCCGCTCCATATTGGAAGATGGAATTGCAAACTTAGAGAGCGGTGATGCAGGGTATGCATGCAGTTCTGGTATGGCGGCGATTCAGCTTATCTTGACACTGTTCCGTCCTGGAGATGAATTGATTGTCCCAGAAGATATTTACGGTGGCACATATCGCTTGCTCGAACAGTATTCCGACGTTTATTCAATCGGTACAACGTATACGAGTTTCGCCGATGTGAACGAGACCGAAAAGTTGATAACTTCGAAGACAAAAGCGCTCTTCATAGAAACACCGACCAATCCACTCATGCAAGAATTTGATATTCGGCAGTATGCAGAACTGGCTCAAAAGCATGATTTACTGTTGATTGTCGACAATACATTTTTAACGCCTTATTTCCAGAGACCGATTGAATTCGGGGCTGACATTGTCATGCACAGCGCAACGAAATATATCGGTGGACATAACGATGTCCTCGCGGGACTTGTCGTTGCAAAAGGTGAAAAAATTTGCGAACAACTTGCCGCCAACCATAATGCTATCGGCGCAGTCCTCTCCCCTTCCGATTCTTGGCTAATCATCAGAGGGCTGAAAACACTGCATTTAAGAATGAAACAGCATGATGAAAACGCGAAAATAATCGTCAATTATTTGAAAGATGAACCACTTGTTACGGACGTTCTCTATCCAGGAAAAGGTGGAATGCTATCATTTCGACTGAACGATAGTGAATCGGTCGGGCCATTCCTTGAAAATCTGCAGCTCATTACATTTGCGGAAAGTCTAGGCGGAGTGGAAAGTTTCATTACTTATCCAGCAACGCAAACCCATGCCGATATTCCTCGTGAAGAACGAATACGACGTGGCGTCTGCGACCGACTTTTACGTTTCTCTGTCGGAGTCGAGGAGGCTGACGATTTGATCGCAGATTTGAAGCAAGTGTTTGCAACTTTGAATAGCGGGGTGCTACAACGATGAGTTTGAATAAAGAACGGTTGGAAACGACTATTATCCATGCTTCGACACGCGGGGATTACGAACAAAAAACAGGTGCTGTCAACGTTCCTATCTACTTATCTTCAACGTTCCATCAGGAAAGCTTCGATGCATTTGGACCGTATGATTATAGCCGTTCGGGCAATCCAACGAGAGATGCGTTGGAAAAAACGATTGCCTCACTAGAAGGCGGTTCGCGCGGATTGGCCTTCGCTTCCGGAATGGCTGCCATCTCGGCTACATTTATGCTCCTTTCTTCGGGTGACCATATCGTGGTTACCGAAGATGTCTACGGCGGCACATACCGATTCGTAACCGAGGTATTACCGAAATTCGGTATCGACCATACATTTGTAGATCTAGTGAATGTAGATGAAACCGCACGTGCAATCCGTCCAAATACAAAAGTAATCTATATTGAAACACCATCCAACCCGCGTTTGGGCATTACAGATATTGAAGCGATTGTTGAACTTGCAAAATTGAATGACTGTCTGACGTTTCTCGACAACACATTCATGTCGCCACTTTACCAGCGTCCACTAGATCTTGGAGTTGATATCGTTGTTCATAGTGCTACCAAGTTTTTATCGGGGCATAGCGATATCATTGCTGGGCTAGCGGTTACAAAGGGTGAAGAACTTGGCAATCGATTGGCATTCATTCAAAACTCTTTCGGCTCTATTCTAGGCGCACAAGATTCTTACGCGTTAATTCAAGGAATTAAAACGCTTGGTGCCCGTTTAACACAGTCATCCGAATCGGCGAGTAAAATAGCCTCGTACTTGAACGACCACCCGTTAGTAGATGAGGTGTTTTATCCAGGGTTAGCAAGTCATCCAGGACACGCAATCCACTCGAAACAATCGACAAGTCCAGGCGCTGTCTTATCTTTCCGTTTGCCAAACAGAGATGCAGCAAAGGCCTTTGTTGAAAACGTTCGGATACCCGTTTTCGCAGTAAGTCTAGGCGGAGTTGAATCAATTCTCTCCTATCCTGCAACGATGTCCCATGCCGCCATGCCTAAAGAACAACGGGAGAAACGTGGTATTACCGATGGTCTGCTACGTTTTTCTGTTGGACTCGAGCATGTCGATGACTTGATTGCCGATTTTGATCAAGCCTTGATTAAAACAAGTGAAAAAGTTGCCATACCTAATTAAGTACCATTAAAGAAAACATTATTATATTGGAAAGAAGGAATTTAAATTGACAAAACCTATAGCCGAACAAACTTTGACGAAAGCACCATTTAAAGCAGATCACGTCGGGAGCTTTTTAAGACCAGAACGCCTAAAGCAGGCGCGTTTGCAAAGAGAAACCGGTGATATCACTGCCGAGGAATTACGCACAATCGAAGACGAAGAAATTACAAAGCTCGTCGAAAAGCAAAAAGAAGCTGGACTTAATTCTGTGACGGACGGAGAATTCCGCCGTAAATGGTGGCATTTTGACTTCCTTTCTGGCTTTGACGGCGTTGAGTTTTTCGAAACAGATAAAGGACTCCAATTCAATGGTGTTGTAACGAAAGCACACGGCATTAGAGTGACAGGAAAAATTGGGTTTAGCGACCATTACATGATTGAACACTTCAAGTTCCTGAAAAGCATCGCAGGTAATGCAGTTGCAAAATTCACGATTCCAAGCCCGAATATGCTGATTCACAGAGCGACATTCGAAGAAGGCATCTATGCAAATGATGAAGAATTATTTGATGACTTGGTTACTGCCTATCAAAACGTAATTCAAGCACTGTACGATGAGGGATGTCGTTATCTTCAAATCGATGACACGTCATGGGCTTCCTTCTTGTCGGAAGAAGGAAGGGAAACATTGAAAGCGAAGGGGCAAGATCCTGACAAACTTGTACAACTATCCGCACGGGCCATCAATGAATCCATCGCGAAAAGGCCTGCCGACTTGCTCGTGACGATGCATATTTGCCGCGGCAACTTCAAATCGACCTATTTTTCTAGTGGTGGCTACGAGGATGTATCCGAAACAATTTTCGGCGGATTAGATGTTGACGGTCTTTTCCTTGAGTTTGACGACGAACGCTCCGGCAGTTTTGAACCGTTGCGCCATGTCAATCGCCCTGACCTTTTCGTCGTATTAGGCTTGATCACCTCTAAATTCGGCGAATTAGAGGCCCCTGAACTGCTTAAAGCAAGAATAGCAGAGGCCACAAAGTATGTTCCTTTAGATCAACTATGCTTAAGCCCACAATGCGGCTTCGCATCAACAGAAGAAGGTAATCAGTTAACTGAAGAACAACAATGGGAAAAAGTTCGTCATGTTGTAACTATCGCGCAAGACGTTTGGCAGTAACCTTTACAAATTAAATAGGCTAATAAAACTCTTATGAAGAGCGGTGGAGGGGCTGGCCCTATGAAACCCGGCAACCATTCAACAATCATGTTGATAAGGTGCTAATTCCTGCAAAGCACTATGCTTTGGAAAATGAGAGGGTATTTTCTCTCGAATGCCTCTCTACTAACACAGTGGAGGGGCATTTTGTTTTATTAACAATAGAATTGGATGTGTGAGGAATGAAAAAGGAAGGCTTGCAAAGGTATCATACGATTTGGGGCTTGTTATTTTTAGGTTGGTTTGTTTCTTACGTTGACCGGGTTGCAACTGGGCCGATCATTACATATATGATTGATAATGAAGTTTCTTTTTTTGCAGACGTGGCAAACCCCCATGGAATTGGCGGATTGATTGGTAGTTTATTTTTTGCCGGTTTTATGTTAATGCAATTTCCTGGTGGCTACTTTGGGGACAGGTTTGGCTATCGTGCTATTATCATTTTAAGTATTGTTTGGGCTGGAATCGCCACTTTATTAACAGGTTTGGTGGGGGGCCTTGTTGCATTTATTCTTTTCCGAGTCCTACTCGGGCTAGGCGAAGGCGTTTTTTATTCGAATGACCGCTCTTATATTGCCTTTCATACACCTCCTGAAAAAATTGGATTAGGAATGGGCGTGGCGCTTACCGGACTTTCTGTTGGTCTGACAGCTGGCACACTTGGCGTCCCTTATCTTATTACAGTCGCAGAACCATTTATGGGTGAAGGGGCTTGGCGCTTTCCTTTTTTCGTGACCGGAACAATTACACTCATTATTGCACTCCTACTATTTAAATATATGAAGCCCAAAAACGATTCAAGTGCTTCTGTAGATTTATCTTCACCTGGTATTAAAGCACAGTTTGGCAAAGGGCTATTGTACATGTCCATGTACTCAGCCGTTTTTCTTGTCATAGTGATGGGCATCTATTATTTTTCCGTCAAACTAGGTCTGTCCTCTATCGCGATTGCGGTCATTCTTGTTGCACTTTGTCCGCTCTTAATACTTTATTTATACACAATGAAGAAGTCTGAAATAAAACCGTTAATAGCGAATAAGAATCTTTTCTTATTGTACTTGTTCTTTATCCCTATCATGTGGCATCTATGGTTTTACGGATTTTGGTCCGTCTCTATCGTCAAAGATTTCGGTGGCGGTGCGTTAATGGCTGCCGCTTTGATTGCATCGTTTAATGGTTTGGCCGGAATCATTGGTTTTCCTCTTGGCGGCAAAATTTCTGACATAGTGGCCAATCGTCCAAATGGGCGACGTAACGTCCTTGCTGTACTAACCGCTGTACTGACTGTAACTATTTTTATATTTGCAGTCTATGTCATGATGGGCAATAACAACCCCATCGTTATGTCTGTCATTTTGTTTGTCTCCGGATTATTCTTTTTTGCATTGCAACCGGTGGCACATGCTCTGGCTTCCGATTTGACGCCCGAAAAAAGCAGAGGATCCATGTTTGGAATGCTCAATTTGATTGGAGAAATCGGAGCAGTTCTCTCACCTGTCGTCTCCGGAGTCATTCGAGATAACACCGGCAGCTGGGGCTTGCCACTTCTACTCGATGGCGCATTAATGGCGGCGGGCCTAGTTCTAGTGCTAGCCATCTCCAGTAAGGCGGTCCGCAAGAACGTTGTATCCTTGGCTTGAGAAAAGCGCAAGACGTCCTTTAAGATACAACAGGCATAATTCAATCAAAGGAAGTAGGCAGGCTAAGATCGCGATGTTCTGCGGCAATGGCTCGTGGGGCTAGGCACTATTCCAGGTGAGCTGCAACTAAATATTTGAACAACTATCTCACTTGGTTTCAAGTATTAGAAAGTAGCCAATATCAGAGAAATGAAGTCACTTTGAATGACTTGATTATCAGAGGAAATCTAACACAAAATACAGAAACCTATGATGCACCTATATATGTTGAACTAATGGTTCTATATAATCTCCAGCGAAGGCGCCTCATAGGGGTAGCCGAGCGTTGTTGAGTGGATTCTTTATGTCAACATATATAGGATTCGCACTATAAAAAGTAGTTCTTATTCAACTAACGGACCATTTAATGGAATAAACTATGTTAAAATTGAATCAATTCAAAAGCAAAAGAAAGGAGGGATTATAATATGGGCTCAACTTTGGAATTTGTGCGTATTTTACTACCCATTGTAATAGTGGGTGGAATTGCAGTATTTGTAATTCTAAGAATGAAACATAAGTATAAGAAAGGCACGCTTGGTAAGAAAAAGTCAAAAAGTGCTCAAAATTTATTAGATAGTTTAATACCATTCGGAATGATGATTGGATTCGCTATTGCTGTACTTTTAAACATATTTTCCCTAATCCCCTTACTATCTGCAATTGCTTGGGGACCTGGGATAGGTTTATTAGTTGGCTATTTTGCTTATGAAATTTATAGCAAAAAAGAAGAAATTTATCCCTAACAATTATTTTCCATAAATGGGTACCTTAGTATAAGAAGGCTGTACTACGAATTAGAACTTCTGGATAATTGGAAGTTCTAATTTTTTCCTATATCAACATTAAACTTTAACAGAGCCTATTTTTCAAGAAAAAAATGCGTGTCATCAGTAGATTAAACTGATAACACGCTTTTCTACACTGAAGATTGTATAGACACTGTCAGCCATAAAATTCTTCTGGAATTGCACCTATAGTTCTACGGTGATACAGAAGTGGTTCTTTACTTTCATTCTGAATATCTAATACTTCGCCTATTAATATCGTATGATCTCCAGCTTCAATTTGTTGCACCGTCTTACATTGTAAAACCGCAAGCGAATTTGAAAGTACTGGTAGGTTTAAATCCGATTCTTTCCAATCACATTGACTAAATCGATCAGCAACCCTGCTCGAGAATAACGTACATAACTCACTTTGATCTGCTGCCAAAATATTCACCGAAAATTTTTCAGCATCTAGAAAGTCACTATAAGTGGATACTCTTTTATCAATGGACCATAAAATTAGTAAAGGCTCTAATGATACCGATGCAAATGAATTGACCGTTAATCCCATCGGTTTTTTATCTGCATCAAATGCTGTAACGACAGTGACTCCCGTCGGGTAATTCCCCATTGCTTCTTTAAAACTCGCTACCTGCTCTATCTTACTTCCCATATCAGCAACTCCCATTTTCTTATTTCACTTAAAATCATATCAAATCTATTAGAATATTTCATACTTTGTGATTCCGCACTAAATTCACTGGTACATGTTCACTCGAATCTTCCTTCTCTGTAATCTTTATAGGCCTGCATAATCTCTTCTTCTGAATTCATCACAAACGGGCCGCGAGCTACTACTTTTTCTCCGACAGGCTTACCTGCATATAACATGATATGCAGTTTCTCTTCTGCGTGAATCTTCACTTCAGTTTGTTCTTCATCTGTTCCACGTTCCAACCAGAGAACCTGCCCCTTCTTCCCCTCCACGCTTTCACTGCCAAATGTCCCTATTCCTTCTATTATATACAGAAATCCATTGTAACTGCCGGGAAGGTCCTGTGTAACAGTGGTACCGGGTTCAATGATCAATTCAACCATCGTAACAGGCACGTGATTTTTCGTGTCAGCCGTAACACCTTCCGAAGAACCGGAAAAGACACGTATCGTAGCGCCGTCTTCATGACGGACCGACATATCTTGTGCACGCATGTTCTGGTAACGCGGTTCCGTCATTTTTTTATCACTTGGAAGATTGACCCACAGTTGCAGGGATTGAACCGTTTCCCCAACAGCCGGATCCTCTGTATGAATGATTCCTTTACCCGCTGTCATCCATTGAACGTCTCCTGGATGTAGTTCTCCTCCCCCAGTCTTATTGTCAAAGTGTTCTAGCGTCCCATCAATGACGTACGTAACAGTTTCAATACCACGGTGTGGATGCATGCCAAATGTTCCACGCACAAAAAAGTCTTCAGCCATCAATAGAAATGGATCGACTTCTTCCCAGTTTCCCGGTTCAATTACCAATCCTACTTTATGAGTTGGCGAGTGTTCCTGATAAACGACATCCCTTACACTTCTGATTCCCCTTGAAAAGACCGATTTATTATTCATATTAAATTCCTCCTTCTGTTTTGGATATATATGTTGAATTAAAAGATCCCATTGTATTCGCTACTGTGCTAAGGGGTGCCCCAGGCTTCGGCTGCCCCTTGTAAGGCTCTTTCGCTAAGTTTAGTAAGGTGTTCATTTGTTCAGTATATATAGCTAAATTTTACCGAATAGTAATGGATCACTATATATGTTATTATGGAATAAATCTACCCGAATGTGAAGTACGCACTATAAAGTGCTATAGTATACAAAAAGATACCTATGGAGGTTATTATGGAGATAAAGCCTGAACTATGTAAAGTTGACGAAGCTTTAGGGATCTTGGTAGGTAAATGGAAACCAATTATTTTACTGCATTTAATTACTGAAGGTACTCAAAGATTTAGTGAATTAAAAAGATTGATGCCCGACATTACTCAAAAAATGTTAACCAAACAATTAAGGGAATTGGAAGATGAAGATATTATTAACAGAGTCATCTATCCACAGGTCCCCCCGAAAGTTGAGTATTCTATCTCGAATTACGGAAAAAGCTTACAGCCCATCTTAGCAATTATGCACGAATGGGGCACCGGTCATGCCACACATATTGAAAAGAAAAGAATTAGCCAGAATACCAGCGACGCACTATAATGGATAAATCAAAAACAGACACTCTCCAGGGAGTGTCTGTTTTTGATGATCAGGAGATTTCTTAAGCTTTAACTGTAGTATTTGTTTTGTTATAGAACTCAATAAAGTTAAATACTACTGAATCCAAGAAATCGATCGTAGCTTTATCAGTAAGTTCACCAGCTTCGTTCATTTTCTCATGAACTGAACCGATGTATACTTCGTTACCTGGCAGTAAGATAGGAGCTAACGCCGGATTTGACAGAATTTCTCTTAAGTGGAGTTGCGCACGGATACTTCCGAATGCTCCCATAGATGATCCTACGATGAAGCCAGGTTTGTTTTTAAGTGTGAAATCTCCACCACGTGATAACCAGTCGATTGCATTTTTCATTGCGCCTGGAATAGAGAAGTTATATTCAGGAACTGCAAATAATACAGCATCTGAATCTTTTACATTATTTTTAAAATCAACTACGTTTGCAGATGGGTTGCTTTCTATATCAATTGAAAACATATCAAGATCATTGATAAAGACAGGTGTAATGTCTAATTGATCTGCATAACGACTTCTCATATGTTCAACTATTTTCAAGTTGAATGAAGTTGAACTTGTACTACCGATAATTGCCTTAACTTTAATTGCCATGATGTAAAACTCCTCTATTATATATGATTGTGATTGTAATTCAGCTTCCTATACTAATTATACACAAGTAAATCAAATTAGGTAGTACGCACTTCAAAGTGCCATAGTATATGAAAGGATACCACATAAGGCAAAAGTAAAAATGCTGACCTAAGCTCATCATATTTTCCTGCGTAACCGAGCATATCCTTCACACGACCGAGCATATACCACGCAAACCGAGCATATACTCCACAAACCGAGCATAAACTACACGCGACCGATCATATACTCCACAAACCGAGCATATACTTCGCGCGACCAATCATATCCCCTCGACAACCAAGCATATACTTCATCCGACCAATCATATCCTCCGACAACCGAGCATATACTTCACCCGACCAATCATATATCCCGACAACCGATCATATACTTCGCGCGACCAATCATATACCACGCAAACCGATCATATACTTCGCGCGACCAATCATATCCCTCACCAACCAAGCATATACTTCACCCGACCGATCATATACCCCGTCAACCGAGCATATACTTCTCTCGACCAATCATATATCCCGTCAACTGAGCATATACTTCACGCGACCAATCATATATCCCTTCAACCGAGCATATACTTCACGCGACCAATCATATATCCCGACAACCGAGCATATACTTCACACGACCAATCATATCCCCCACCAACCGAGCATATACTTCACGCAACCGATCATATCCCTCACCAACCGAGCATATACTTCGCAGACCAATAATCCCCCGACCACAATAAAAAGGTATCTCCCCGTCATTAATGTACGGGAAGATACCTTTTTTATTGTGAACATATGAATACATGTAATAACAAAGCAATGGTGCCTTACTGGCGTAGCCTAAGCGGATTTGAAAGAAATCTTTATTTCAACTTAAGTAATTAATTCTTAAGCGTAGCCAATTGACTTTCTCTAACTTCTTTCGCCGCTTCAACCATGATTTTCAAAGCGCCAATTGTCTCTTCTTCTTTTCTTGTTTTCAAGCCACAATCCGGGTTAATCCAAAATTGTTTTGGATTAATTGTTTTGAGTGCACGATTAATATTTTGTTTCATTTCTTCCTTGCTTGGAACACGTGGACTGTGGATGTCATAAACGCCTAAGCCAATTTCTTTATCATACGTATTGTTCTCAAATGCAGCGATAATTTCGCCATGACTTCTTGACGTTTCGATTGAAATAACATCTGCATCCAGCGCGCTAATGGATTTGATAATACCGCTGAATTCCGAGTAACACATATGCGTATGAATTTGCGTGTCATTTTCAACAGAAGAAGTTGCCAATTTGAATGCATAGACAGCAGCATCTAAGTAACTTTCACGTTTATCTTGATCCAACGGTAAACCTTCTCGAAGCGCAGGTTCATCTACCTGAATCATGCGAATACCGTTCTTTTCAAGCTCTTCAATTTCTTTACGAAGTGCAAATGCAATTTGGTTCAATACGTCGAAACGTGGAATGTCATCTCGGACAAAGGACCAATTCAAAATCGTTACAGGGCCCGTCAGCATACCTTTTACAGGCTTCGTCGTTAACGTTTGAGCATAGACACTTTCTTTCACAGTAATTGGTTCACTAAACGCAACATCACCTAAAATGAGTGGTGGCTTGACGCAACGAGAACCATAAGACTGAACCCAGCCAAACTGTGATACTGCAAATCCTTCGAACTTTTCACCGAAGTATTCAACCATATCTGTTCTTTCAAACTCACCATGGACCAAAACATCAATGCCGATGTCTTCTTGAATTTCAATCCATTTGTCAATCTGATCTTTGATAAATTGCTCGTAGGCCTCGTTTGTAATTTCTCCTTTACGCCATTTAGATCTTGTCTGTCTTACTTCTGGCGTCTGCGGTAAACTCCCGATTGTCGTTGTCGGCAGAAGAGGCAAATTAAAACGTTTTTGCTGCTCGATAATTCGTTTCGCAAATGGCAATGAGCGATTTACATCTTGCTCAGTTAGATTTTCAATCGTTTCTTTCACTTCAACGTTTTGCCGATACTTCGAGTTATTTAGACGTGCAAGTGCATTTCTGCTCTCCTCAAGTCCTGTCGCAATCGTTTCAGTGCCATCGTGAATCCCCCGACTAAGGAGCACAATTTCAGCAAGCTTCTGATCAGCGAATGACAGACCGCCTTTAATAATTGGATCCAATTTCTCTTCAGTTTCCGTACTGACAGGAACATGAAGAAGTGAAGAGGAAGGTTGAACAATCAAACGGCTTTTATCAACATGTAACTGAATTTCTTCTAATAGTGTTACTTTTTTATCCAGATCCGCTCTCCACACATTTCTACCATCAATGACACCCGCCGCAAGTACTTTGTCTTGAGGGAAACCATATTTTTGTAGCAATTCAAGCGAATCGCCATGAACAAAGTCTAAACCAAATCCGTGTACCGGCAGCGCAACAACCGCTTCATAATTAGCTACTTTTTCAAAATAAGTTTGTAGGATAATCTTTAATTGTGGCACTGCTTCATGAATTGCTGCGTATGCCTGTTGCACATGTTGGAAATCCTCTTCTGTCAACTTACTTGTAAGAATCGGCTCATCAATCTGAACCCACTCAACGCCTGCCACTACAAGCTCTTTCAATACTTCAATGTACAACGGCGTAAACTGTTGCAATAAAGTAGAAAAATTCTCTTCGCCAAAAGATTTTGCCAGTTTAATATATGTAACTGGGCCTAGGATAACCGGCTTGCCATCAATACCCAGCTTTTCTTTTGCTTCCTTATAAAAAGCGAGCGGGCGGTTCTCTACTAATTGCGGCGTTACACCTTCTAGTTCCGGAACAATATAGTGATAATTTGTATTAAACCATTTTGTCATCTCTGAGGCAACCGCATCTTTAGTTCCACGCGCAATTGCAAAGTATGTTTCCAAAGGTACTTTACCACCCGCATACTCGAAGCGTTTTGGTACGACACCAAACATAATAGATGTGTCCAGCACATGGTCGTATAATGAAAAATCTCCAACCGGAATTAGATCAACACCGAATTCTTTTTGTTTCTGTAGACTTTCTAAACGAAGCGTTTCCGTTGTTTTCAGTAGCTGTTCTTCTGATGTTGCCCCATTCCAAAAACTTTCCAACGCCCTTTTCCATTCACGTTTTCCACCGATTCTTGGATATCCACTAGTTGAACTTTGTACTTTTACCATTGTATGTTAGCCCCTTTATTTTTTATTGTATTTTTTCAACCTGTTTTAATACACGATACTCTCGGTTTGGACCACCTCCCTTGCTACAATCACGTCCACTTTACCGTGTATATACTCCGTCAAATTCACAGTCATGTCATAGCGCATAAAGGGAGTGATTAAATAGATGCCATGAAAATGCTCCAGCGCCACATCGATCAATTCTTTCGAAACCTCTAAACCTTCTTTCGTAGACTGCTCACGATTACCATCAGATAAAGCCATTCTTGCACGTACTTGATCCGTCAACTTAATGCCTGGTACCTCATTGTGTAGAAATTCGGCGTTTTGCGATGAAGTCAGCGGCATAATTCCGATGTAAATTGGCGTCTCAATATGTTTTGTTGCCTCGTATACTTCAATTATCTTCTCCGTGCTATAGATAGGCTGGGTAATAAAATAGTCGGCTCCCGCTTCTATTTTTTTCTCTAATCTCTCCACAGCACGATCTAAATGACGCACGTTCGGATTAAAGGCCGCTGCCACAGTAAAGGATGTTTTCTGTTGCAATGACTTTCCAGACTTTGAAATGCCCTCATTGAATTGCTTTATGAGTTGAATCAATTCAAAGGATGTCACATCGAAAACGGATGTTGCTCCGGGGAAATCACCAATTTTCGTAGGGTCCCCCGTAATCGCTAGCAATTCAGTAATACCCAGTGTGTGTAATCCCATGAGATGTGACTGTAATCCAATTAGATTGCGATCTCGGCATGTAATATGGACCAAAGGTGTTGCACCAATCTTTTGTTTAACAAGTGAAGCCATTGAAGCGTTGCAAATTCTTGGCGTCGCTAAGGAATTATCAGCCAGTGTAATGGCATCCACGCCTGCATCCTTTAACGCCTGAGCCCCCTCAAAGAACTTGCCCGTGTTTAAATGTTTGGGCGCATCAAGTTCAACAATTATCGAATGTCTTTTTCTCACTGTTTCAAGCAATGTTGGGGGTTGAGATTCCTTCAATTCAGACTCCACAACCTCTGTCTTTACCTCCTTCTTCTTAACAAGCTTTTCTTGAATTGGTTCCCGAATTGTAAGTCCTTTCACTAGGGCCCTAATATGTTCTGGCGTCGTCCCACAACATCCTCCTATTAAACTAACTCCTGCCTTCCGAAAACTCAGTGCGAACTTCTCGAAATATTCAGGCTCATTTTCGTAAAAAAGTTTCCCATCCTTATATCCTGGATAACTAGCATTCGGATACACCGAAAGTAAAGCACGCTTCATCAACGGCACAGTTTCTAGAGACTTCAGCATATGGTGAGGGCCAAGGCGACAGTTAATACCTACTATATCTGCACCTAAATCCTCCAACTGCTGTAAGGCATCTATGAGCTCTATCCCATTTTGGAGCACCCCCGCCTCATGCATTGAAACATTCGTAATAATCGGGATATCTGTCTCCTCACGTGCAATTTTGAGCACGGTTGTTAATTCATCAAAATCGTAATAAGTTTCTAAAAGTAGGCCGTCCACTCCCTCAAGAAGTAAGCAATATAGTTGTTCCCTAAAACTGCGCTTGATTTCATCCTTTGTTCCAATGGATGTTCGAGATCCATGAATACCCCCGATAGTTCCAAGGACGAACGTATTTTTACCCGCTGCGTTTTTCGCAATTTGAACTGCGGCTTTATTTATCTTTTTTACACTGTCCTCTAACCCATGACGTGCTAACTTGATATAATTCGCACCATACGTATTAGTTTGAATAATATCCGCACCTGCCTCTATATAGGCTTGGTGGATGCGAAGCACTTGATCTGGATGTGTCAAGTTCAGCTCTTCAAAACAAAGATCCACACCGTGAGAATAAAGTAGAGTTCCCATTGCACCATCACCGATCAAAATTCGTTCTTTCATAGTATCTAGTAAATTCACGACTATCACTTGCTCCTTTCACTTTCCCAAAGTCCCGTTCCGGAAACTCTCTTCATCATTCTTCAAAATATGTTACTTAATGGGAAAATTAGTTAAAATAAAAAGAGCCTCTTCCTATGTTGAATAAAGGAAGTAGACTCTAAATCTGAATAAGTCTTCTCCTCATCTACCAAGTCGTGTTATCAACTTGCTGGAATTAGCACCATGCCATAAAATGGCGGTTGCTGAGGTGTCATCGGGCCAGTCCCTATACCTCTCTAGATAAGAAAAACTATTAAATTGGATTTGCTTAGTTACGTTATTACAGACTTTACATCATTGTTGGAAAATTAGCAACACCTTTTTGGAAAGTAATTAATTTATTTCACAGATTCAGACTATTGCTTGTCACTTTAAACAACATAGTTGCTAAACAGCCTTTCGCCATCCTTCATTTAAATTCTTACGTCCCTCTTAGCTTAAATAGGTCAATCAAGGTACCAATAAGTCACTTCTGTCAATTGATCCTTTTCCAGAATTGATTGCGTAACCCGCCGCTCTTGCTCCCCCATCCTAAGTGAGCTAAATGCACATAATAATAATATTAATAATGAGTCCATTAACCACTGTCCCCTCTGTAACCCTGCATATAATAAACTATAAGAACAATAACGAACGACCCGTTTACTCAGTTGTTGTTCCCATCAAATTGAAGGGAGGTCATTGACTTGAAAACTTCCTTGGGCATCTGGATTGGTTGGTTAGCAATAATTTTAGCGGCTATAGGGTTCTTTTATGCTCCTTATTGGTTAGGTGGTGGCGCACTCGTTTTAGGCTTAGTCTGTTTAGCTTCTCCACAAAAAGCATTGGCATGGATTTCAATCCTGCTTGGAGCCATCGTATTATTAATCACGATGTTCCAGTAGCCGGATAATTAATGATACTTCAAGGTATGTTTGGGCTCCTACCATACATACCTTTTTTATTTGATTTGTATGCTTACGATTTACTAGTTAGTTTTTTTGCAGTTCGGCCACATCAGAACACCAAAACGTCGTTTGTGATAAAGTATCCTAAAGAAGACGCAGCTGAACAGTAAATTATGTAAAAAAAAACAGCCCAGTGAAGCGAGTAAATATCGCATCATCGGGCTGTTTTCTGTTTTCATCTTTTTATTATTTCATTCCATTTAAATTACTTTTTCAAGAAATACTCCTCAATATCATCCAGCATTAAGTTCGCTGCTAATACACCACCAGCAGTGTTCCAAATGATGTCATTTACTTGTGAGACGTTTCCACTTTTCGCGACATTTAGATTTTTAAATAATGGATCCTCAATCCAGTCGTTTGTAAGCTTCGTAGCTTCGTTATCTCCAGTTTCATAAGTGAAGTAAAAGAGCACATCGCCATCCATAGCTGGAATACGTTCTTTCGTGAGGCCTTTTTCAGCAAAATCGTCCACATCTTGTCCATCTGCGCGCGCAAATCCAAGTTGATCTAGAATCACACCCGAGAAGGAATCTTTATGGTAAATGCGTACATCTCCCGCCATAAAGCGAACCATTGATATTTTTTTATTTGTTTGATCCCCTAATTCAGTCTTGATTGTTTCAACGCGATTATTGTATGCACCTAATACCTCGTTACCTTTTTCTTCTTGATTTACTGCTTTCGCATATAATTTAAAGTTTTCCTGCCAATCCCCGCGAAGCGTTTCTGCAAAAACAGTTGGGGCAATTTTGCTTAACTGTTCGTAAACTGCTTCGTGACGCATTTTATTCCCAATGATCAGATCTGGTTTTAAAGATGCTATCTTTTCTAAACTTGGTTCTGATTCAATACCCACAGATTCAGTACCTGTCATGTCCATATGATCATACCAAATTTTCTCAGCGGGTGATTGAACTGCACCTACAGGTTGAATTCCCATTGATAGAAGGGCTTCAGCACCTTCGTTTGTTAAGATTACAATGCGTTTTGGTGTTCCTTTTACATCTGTACTTCCCATTGCATGATCGACAGTATATGTTTCTACATCAGCTGGTTGTGCACTTTCACCTGAATCTTTTGACTCCTTAGTAGCCCCACAAGCCGCTAATACAAGAATACTCATAATAAGTATGAGGGATGATATTTTTCGCATGTACATTATTTCCTCCTGTTAATTGAGAATGAAAATCATTTACACTTAGTATGCTATATGCTAATATATTTCATGTCAACAGTGAATTGAAAATAATTCTCAATGAAGTGAGGAAGTCATGATACATACATCAAGGGGTAAGTGGATTGCTCTTATCGTAAGTAGTTTAGTTTTCATTCTTTGTTTTTTTTCTAGTATTGTATACGGCTATACAGATACAAGCTGGTCCACTGCCTTTTCCGCATTTAAAGAAAATGACGGATCAACTGAACATCTTGTCATTCAAAATGTACGCTTACCACGTGCATTAATTGCTGCAGCTGTTGGAGCTTGTTTAGCCACTTCAGGTGCAATTATGCAATCCATAACGAAAAATCCATTAGCCTCTCCAAGTATTCTAGGTATTAATGCTGGTGCTGTTTTCTTTGTCGTAATTGGGGTTGTGTTCTTCCAAGTACAAAGCCTCCAATCTTATATGATGTTCGGATTAGTCGGAGCGGCCGTTTCCTTCGGGATTGTCTTTGTTTTAAGTAGTATTGGCAGAGAAGGGTTAACGCCAATGAAGCTTATATTAGCAGGAGCAGCAGTTTCCGCTTTATTCTCATCCATGACACAAGGATTCCTAACAATTAACGAAACAGCACTCGATCAAGTATTATTTTGGCTCGCAGGTTCCGTAGCCAATCGGCCTATCGGTCTATTAATTACAGGATTGCCTTATATGGTGATTGGATTGCTGGTAGCCTTTGTTTTGGCGAAGCAAATGAACCTACTAGCAATGGGTGACGATGTTGCGTCTGGATTAGGTCAGAATGTAGTGCTATTAAAATTTGTTTTTTCTCTTATTGTAGTTGTATTAGCAGGTATTTCTGTAGCAATTGCGGGTCCTATCGGCTTCATCGGAATCATTATTCCTCATATCGTTCGATCATTCATCGGGATCCAACACCAGTGGGTATTTCCATTTTGTGCATTATACGGTGGAATTCTCTTACTCGTATCTGATATTGCAGCCCGATACATTATAATGCCCAAGGAAGTGCCGGTTGGAGTCATGACTGCATTAATCGGTGTTCCATTCTTTATTTATGTGGCAAGAAGGAGATTTGGGGCATGAAAAATAAAGTGACAGTTCGAATAGGAAATGTTGCTTCGTTTATTTTAGATAAGAAATCTTTGTTTACAACGATGATTGCAACGTTGCTTTTAGGGTTAGTAGCTATTCTATCGATGAGTTCTGGTGAGTTTTTCATTTCACCTTTAAATGTCTTAAAAGTTATTTTGGGTATTGGTGAGTCTTTTGATCAAACGATTATCTTTGAATTTCGGCTACCTCGTATTATGATGGCCATTTTAGTTGGAATCGGCTTAGCGACAGCGGGCGCCATTTTGCAAAGTGTATCTAGAAATCCTCTTGGTTCCCCAGATATCATTGGGATTACGGCAGGAGCTTCATTTGCAGTTGTATTATTTCTAGCATTGTTTTCAAATGAAAGTAATGCGCTAACAGTGAGTCAAGATTGGATGCCGTTATTTGCTTTCGTTGGTGCGATGATTACAGCCGCGATTGTGTTCACGTTATCTTGGAAAAACGGCATTGCCCCCTTCCGAATGTTACTTATAGGGATTGGAATTTCAGCATTTATGCATGCTGGAACAACCGTACTTATGCTTGTTGGACCAATCCATCAGGCGAGCCAAGCGAATATTTGGATCACTGGAAGTATCTACGGTTCAAATTGGACTGAAGTTCGAATGATTGCGATATGGATTACTATTCTTTTTTTCATCACGCTTGCCATGACGAGGGAAATGAACGTTTTAGAACTTGGTGATGATTTGGCGAAAAGTGCTGGATCCCCAGTTCAAAAGAACCGAATTATTTTCCTTTTACTTTGTGCCGCCTTGACGGGTGCCTCCGTTTCTTTTGCCGGCGGTATTGGGTTTGTTGGGTTAATCGCACCACATATTGCAAAAAGAATTGTCGGCCCTACCTTTGGTTCAATGGTAGGTTTATCCGCAATCATTGGAGCAATTCTCGTTGTTGTTGCAGACTGGATTGCTCGTGTTGCCTTTGCACCGATTGAAGTGCCTGCAGGTGTATGGACAGCTGTAATAGGGGCACCTTACTTTATCTATTTGCTTATCAAACAAAGAAGTCGATAGAAAGAGGACAAGTAAGTTTAGACAATTTCCAAATAACGCATACGACGATTCTGCACATAGATCATGTCGCTTTCCATGTTAAAGATTTTTTTATTCCCATGACAAGACAAGACACTTTAGTAGATATGAAAGAAGTTCTAGATAATTCAAATCTAGCTGTCACTAACTCTATATTCGGAAAACGTATTGGTTTGTTGGCAGCGATTTTCACCTATGCCTATTTCCAGTCTGGAATAAAATACAGAGTGCGCTAGAATTGTGGCAATGATCCCTGGAGGCTACATGGGATGTTTGGGGCTAGCGGACTTCACGTTTTTGTTTTTGGCTCCACCATCTCTTCTTCGTTCAATAGGGCAGCTTTGATATGCAATAAACAATAAAAAATGATCTTTCGTAAGTTCAATGTGAACTCATGAAAGATCATTTTTTATTACTTAATTAAAGATGGAAATGACATGCCCTACAACTTTTCTCAAACCTAATTAATAGTCTTTTTTTACTCCGAAATAATCGTTTCAAGCACCGTCCGTGTTACATTTTTTCTTTTAGGGTCAAACTTTTTTGTTACTCTTTACTTAAGCTTCTCTGATAATCTGCGATGCTTGTGTATTCCTTTTCCAATACTCTGGATAAATTAATGAATATCGGTAATAGTTTTCTATATTCTTGCACATTAGAATCCATAGGTGTGTGCTTATAAGTACTGCCAATCATTTCAGATACCACGTCAAATGATTCAATTTCCCCCGTAGCGTAAAGCCCTAAGATGCAAGCACCTAGACATGAACTTTCATAACTTTCCGGGACAATTACTTCCAAATCGAATATGTCGGCCATCATTTGGCGCCATAAATCAGACCTTGCAAAGCCACCAGTTGCTTGAATTCGGATAACTGGTTCATCCATGACTTCAATTAGTGCTAAAAATACTGTGTACAGATTATAAATCACACCTTCAAGAGCCGCCCGAATCATATGTTCTTTTTTATGTGTCATTGTTAAACCGAAAAATGAGCCGCGCACGTCAGGATTCCACAACGGTGCACGTTCACCCGCTAGGTATGGATGAAATAACAATCCATCAGATCCCGGTCTTACACGTTCAGCAATCTTCGTTAACACTTCATATGGATCAATCCCTAGTCTTTTTGCTGTTTCTACTTCTGATGATGCAAATTCATCTCTAATCCATCGAAGTACCATTCCACCATTGTTTACTGGCCCACCAATGACCCAATGTTTCTCAGTTAATGCATAGCAAAATATCCGTCCTTTCTCATCGGTTTGAGGACGGTCAATGACTGTTCGGATTGCACCACTTGTCCCAATCGTTACCGCTACTTCACCCTTACCAATTGCATTCACACCTATATTAGAAAGCACTCCATCACTTGCGCCAATGACAAATACAGTTTGTGGATCAATGCCAAGCTTACTCGCTATTCCTACGTTACAATTATTAAAAATCTCGGTTGTCGGTACAAGTTCAGATAGCTGCTCCGGCGTGACACCCGCTATCTCCAATGCTTCTTCATCCCAATTCAATCTTTCCAGATTCATCATCCCCATTGCTGAAGCCAAAGAATGATCTACAACATACCGACCAAATAATTTCTTGAAAATATATTCTTTAATGCCTATATATTTTTTAGCCTTTGTCGCTATTTCAGGACGATCATGCACAATCCAAGCAATTTTACTTAAAGGGGACATTGGGTGAATAGGTGTTCCAGTCCGTTTGTATACCTCATGCCCATTTAACTCTTCTTTTATTTTACGTGTCCAAGCTTCACTTCGATTATCTGCCCAGGTGATACACTGCGTTAGGGGCTCATCATTTTCATCCATTACAATAACGCTATGCATCGCACTACTAAATGAAATGAACAATAACTTTTCCGAAGAGATTTGAGATTTCCCCATTATGGTTGAAATTGCTTGTAATACAGCTTGATATATTTCCTCTGGATTCTGTTCAGCTGTCGAAATATCTGGTGTGTAAAGAGGATAACCGATATTCTCCTGTTGAATAATTTCACCTTTTTCTGTAAATAGAACTGCTTTAGTACTCGTTGTACCAATATCTACACCTAGCATATAGTTCGTCATAGTTATCGCTCCCTTCCTTTTTCGAGCATTTGTTGGGACATCCAAAGGTCTGCCACTTTATCTTGAACATCATCAAAGTTTTGATGCAATGCTTGAATCATGATATCTCTATCCTTTATTTTTATGGCTTCAATGTAGATTTCATGATTTTTCAATACACGTGAAAAATCATCGTATTTCTTCTCTAAACGCATTCGCATCGATAAAAGTATTAAACTTTCCATCACAGGTTTCGTATTATTCCAAATCAACATGATGTATGAATGGTCAATTGAACGAATAATCGTTTCATGAAATAAAACATCTTGATAAGAAAATTCATCTGCATCTCCGTATTTAATGGCGACTTCCATCAATTCAAGTATTTTACTTAGTTCTTTCACTAATTCACTTGTATCTATTTTAACAATCCGTTCATAAACGAAGGTTTCTATCAGTAAACGAACATCGTAAATTTCCTCGATATCCTTCTCGGTTAACCCAACTACAACCGCTCCCATTCTTTCTAATCGAATAATATTTTCTGATGCCAATACTTTTAGTGCTTCCCGGATAGGAGAACGACTTACTTCAAATTCCAACGCTAATTTATTTTCCGATAAAACAGTACCCTTTTCTATCATGCCAGAAATAATCCGCATTCTAAGCTCGCACGCTAAACGCGCTCCCATGGAAGCGTTCGCAATCCATTTTTCAGGATATAGTAATTCCTTGTATTCACTCATGATTTCACTTCCCCACTTGATGCCCGATATACTTGTATACAAGTATGATAGGTCAATTGTGACGAAATGTAAACGCTTAGATTAAGGATTAACAAAGGGGGTTCATTTTTTTTGCGGGTGTTACTTTTACAAAAGACGGATTAGTGATAGCTTAATAGTCGCTATGTCCATACTCTATAATAGAACATAACAAAAAAGGCTCAGAACTTTTCGAGAAAAGGTTGAGCCTTATGGGTAATCCTATTGAGTTTCAGGTAAATATAGAACACCAAAATGCAATCTACTTTACTCGCTACCATCCTATTACACACCAATAATCGTCAAAATTCTTTTAAAACCCTCCCCTCTATACTAAAAATCTTTATTCCGTCAATTTCATCAGTAAGTTGATCTAATTTCTGTTCCAAATTATTAACAACAAGCAACTTCGCATCTAATTTCTCTTCGTAATCCAACGTTTTGGCTACTACCTCTTTTATTTGATGGTCTAAGTAGATAAGTGTTTCAGTATCAATAGTAGGTGTAGAAGAATGATAGTCCATCCCTGCTTGACTATCATTCTTCTGGTTCAATTTTATTTCTAGCATTGTAAAAGCTTCATTATGCTTTTCATGTTGTTCTTTTAAATCCGCTATTTCATGCTGGAGTTTTCCTATAGCAGTATTTTTTTCTTCTAGTTCTTTTAGTAATCGCCGTCTCACCTTTTCGAACTGGGTATGCTCTTTGTTGGCTATGGCTAACTTCTCCAGTTGCGTGTGTACTTGTTTATTTTCTCCTTGAATGAGATCCACGAGCTTATATTCAAGCTGCTCTATAGTCGTTTTATTAGTTAGATTTTTTTCTTCTATTGCAATAGCATCAATGTGCTTTTCATGTTGTTCTTTTAAATTCACTATTTCATGTTGGAGTTTTCCAATAGTCGTATTTTTTTCTTCTAGTTCTAGTAGGTATTGTTGTCTCACTTTTTCGAACTGGGTATGCTCTTTATTAGCTATGGCTAACTTCTCCAGTTGCGAGTGTACTTGTTTATTTTCTTCTTGAATGAGATCAACAAGCTTATATTCGAGCTGAGCTATAATCGTTTTATTAGTTAGATTTTTTTCTTCTATTGCAACAGCCACAGTATGCTTTTCATTTTGTTCTTTTAAATTCGATATTTCCTGTTGGAGTTTTCCTATAGTATTATTTTTTTCTTCTATTTCTATTAGTAATCGTTGTCTCACTTTCTCGGACTGGGTATGCTCTTTGTTGGCTATGTCTAACTTCTCCAGTTGCGAGTGTACTTGTTTATTTGCTTCTTGAATGAGATCAACAAGCTTATATTCGAGCTGCTCTATAGTCGTTTTATTAGTTAGACTTTTTTCTTCTATTGCAACAGCCACAGTATGCTTTTCATTTTGTTCTTTTAAATTCGATATTTCATGTTGGAGTTTTCCTATAGTATTATTTTTTTCTTCTATTTCTATTAGTAATCGTTGTCTCACTTTCTCGGACTGGGTACGCTCTTTGTTGGCTATGTCTAACTTCTCCAGTTGGGAGTGTACTTGTTTATTTGTTTCTTGAATGAGATCACCAAGCTTGTATTCGAGCTGTTCTATAGTCGTTTTATTATTAGCAAGTTTTTTATGAAGAGATGTAACTTGCCTGTCATGTTTTTTGTATCTATGTTGATCGGTATTAGCTCCGTCTTTCAATTTATTAATAACTTCAGCTAGCTGTTTGCTAATTGGTAGTAGATCTGTTTTTGTTTTCTGAAAGGAATCAATAGAAGTGATGTATCTTTTCCCTTGTAATCCTTGCAATTGGACAGATCCTTTATAATCGATAGCCCTTTTTTCAAATTCTTGATTTAACTTAACTAACTCCTCAGCCAGTTCTTTTTTTTCGTTAGTCAATTGTATATTTTCTTGCTCAAGGTTTTCTACTAATGAATAGTGATAGCTATCTTGATACTTTTTAACTTCGTATTTATATTTAGCTAATTCCGCCTTTAAAAAGATGATTATTTGTTGAAGTTGTAAGGGATCGTTATTTTTGACGTTCTCACTATTCACGTCATTCCCTCCTATCGCAGCTATTTTCCAAGCAAAAGGCTGTATCAAATGAATTTAGATTCTTTCTTTAAGTAGAGTGATGATTTCCTCAAAGTCCTCTTTGTTGGCCATAATTGCCTGTTCAAGTTCCTCTAAAATCTTCACGTCAGAATCTCCTTTTGCCTCTTTATCAGGCCGACGCTCACCATTCATCAACATATACATAATCAACATATTCAATGTGCTTTTCTCTAAATAGACAAAACTATTGTTGTTTTCCTGTTTATCTTCTGTTTGTTCGTTAAACTGATCTTTCATAATTTGACGTATTATATGCTTCATTATTAATTCTATTTCATCTGTTTTACTCATTCTCTACCCCCTCTACACGTACAGTTCCATTGAGATTGATGGGATTAATCACGGCTATTCCATCTTTCAGTTGATCACTATACGTAAATCCCATAATAGTACCTGCATATGATTCTACTGGTAACCATTTTATCTGGAAGTTTGAAAATGAAATGGTCTCATTAGGTTCAAGGGATGTTTTACCCAAAGGTTTTAGCCAAAATTCCTCTTGATTCGTTTTATCATTTATTCGTTCCCATCCACCGGCATTCTTCAATGACTGTTTGAAGTTTTCATAAACATATCGCCCGGAAAATGAAAATGGAGATTCTTCAGGAATTTTTATACACAAATAAGGATTTGTGATTGGCTGATTCCCCATATTATGTACATGGTAAGTTCCTAGGCATAAGCTCTCCTGTTCAGGATCGTGAGAAATGTTTAATGAATAAGTAAAATAGCTAATTATATTCATTCTGGCGGAATCATTGAGCTCATCTACCAGCTTTTTAATTTCATATACATATGATTTTGTTTGATGCTGAAGCTGCGTAATCTTTGTTTCCAAATCTTTGTGATTATTACTCATTATTCTCTACCCCTTTTCCATTAGAAAACTCGACTATTACCGAGCCTTTAGGTGACAGCAGAGCCCTAATTGGCTTAATAAGGTTATTCATGAGCTTATATTTTTTGACGTTACAAAAAAATGAAGGGAGGAATATCCTCCCTTCATTATATGTTTGAGGCTTACTCGTTATCACCATTAGCCGACATTAGTGGCAGCAATGTCCGGTATCAGGGAAAACAACAGAGCATTGTTGCGGGCGCAATGGTGGAGGGCACGCAGTTGGTAAATCATCTCTTGGTTCACAGTAATCAGCTAAAAATTCAACAGTTACCGGGAATGTCGATTGAATGCTTTGGCAAGTAGCTACAGAGAGATTTAAGCCAGTAATTACGATTGAACCAGCAGCAGTACCCGTTGGTACAGTGAGTGTCCCAGGAGAACACACGAAACAGTCTAGATCCGTATACGTAATTACAACGTCTGTTCCTTCAGGTGCACATAAGGTAACTTGTTCACAACGGGTAAGCGGAATAGCCGCACTTCTCAGCACCGTTCCGTTTGTTAAAGTCACGACAATTGTTACCACAAAGTTCTTACGAATGTGAAGCTGTTGAAGAAGAACAGTCTTTCCATCAATACAAAACGGGCGATTCTCACGACTTAGAATCTCGATTGGAAACGCCATAGCAGGGCTCACTTCACATGTAACTGTCGCACCAGTAAGCAGTCCTGCAGTTGCTGAAGTTGGTACTGAACCCGTTGGAGTAAAAGCAATTGGTCCCGTTGGAAGTGCAAAATCAAACGAATTTTCTTTCACAATCCAGTCGTACACCTTGTCGACATTTATACAAATTAGTTCTTTCCCATCACAATGATCTTTTCCTTGCATGTTGCAGACACCTCCAAATTTTTTATCTTTCGTTCGTAGCATATGATGTGGAAAAATCAGTGTATGGGCAAAGAAATGATTTATCGAGATATTTATTAACTTAGACACATAAAGGATGGAGGAAGGAAGTAATTAATACTAATTTAGTAGTTCAGAAAGGATATCGTCCCCTGAGAATCCATTTCTTCATCATATATAGAACCGAGGCTGAAAGTGACAAATAATTTATCACTGAGTAAATTCACGTCTAACAGGAAACAATTTGTCACGCAATGAAAACATCATTAATAGAATAGTAATGTACTGCAAAGGGGTGAAAATTGATGGGAGACTCTAAGTTATACTCCGCTGAGGACATTGAAAAATTAAAGCAGAAAATTGCGACTTACAAAGATACCCTAACCACATTAAAAATTGGGAATTCGGTTGACGATTATCTAGCCTTGAAGATAGAAGCGAATGGTTTCAAAACAAAAGTCTCAAAATTAGAAGGTGTAATGGAACTAATGAATGAAAAGCAAAGTTTACAACTGGAGGAGTATGAGCAACAAATTAAAAGTTTTTCAGTACAAATGGACTCCCTTAATCAAACAATCGAGGAGTTGAATCAAGACTTTTCCGTAGTCAAGAATAAATTAATAAAAGATGGTAGCAAGGATCTTATAGAAAAAGTAATTTCTCCAGTTGATGTAGCAAGATCTATAAGTATTGCCAATAATAAAGAAGAGGTCCATATAGAAGAAACTACATCTAATACTTCCATGAGAAAATCTAATCGCCCACCATCTTATAGGCAACTGCAAAATCTGGTAGGAAACGCTAATAACATCCAAGAAGTTTCGAGTGATACAACGCCTATAGTAAGTATGGATATTCAAAAGGAATATCCAGCAGAGCAGCAATTCGGTAAGCAAAGTTTTCCGTATACTGGCATTCATACTGGGCAAATCCATAATAGGCTGTACAAAAATGTAAATAGGCCATTGACCATTCATCTGACTAACGTTGTGAAACAACAAGCGATTCCAATGAACGTAAACGAGAATTCAGATCCGGCTTTGTTAGTAACAACCAGCGAGCCGGAAATTAACGAATCAGTGACACCGAATCCGGCTTCCATACTCACGACTAGCGAGCTTGAAATTAATGAAACAGTGATGCCGGATCCTGATATGTTACTCACGGCTAGCGAGCCGAAGATTATCGAAACGGTAACGCCGGAACCTGAGGAAGTGCATAATGCAACTACAATTGAGGAGGACAAAGCCCCAATTGAAATTTCGAATGAAATGAAACGACAACAACATAAAAACAAAGAAACATTATCGCTGTTCAATATTTTTCGGAAGAAGCAATAATTTAGAGCTACTGAAAAATAATTGCTAGTCAGATTAATTTCCTGTATTCGGCATATTATATACCCCATTTAAAATAGCCATTCTGACTTAGTGTCAGAATGGCTATTTTTTTAAATCTAGTAAGAAGGTCAGCGGAATTTAGCTAGCTGTAGCGCTTCGAAAGCTACACAGTTGATCCAAATAATCTACATTACGCTAGGATGAGTTAAAAACTATTATTAACGATTAGTTAATTGCCCGTCCGCCCTGCAATTGTTTTGAATAGGATAACAAAGAAAGGAGGTGTTAAAATGAATTCTAATAATTTTAAACTTCATGGATGTAGTGGATGTGGTGGATCTGGTGGATCTGGTGGATCTCGTCACGGAAGTTCTGGTTGCTTCCGTGTCGATACTGGGCACGTCAATTGTAATTTGGGACCATTCAGAGCTATTGATGCAGCTTGTATAATCCCAACAGCCAACACTGGTTCGATTATCCCATTCGCTTCTGGACTAGTACCTGTTGCATTGACTTCTCTCGTAGGTGGATTAGCTGGTATCCCCTTTTTCATTGGATTTGGCACTGCCATTCCGAGCCCTGTCGTTCTTGGCACCACGATAGACTTGACAGGTTTGATAAATGAAGCCTTTTCAGTTCCACGGGCAGGTAGCATAACGGCTATTTCCGCTGCTTACACAATAACTACTGCATTGAGTATTGCAACAACTGCAACTGTCAATGCACAAGTCTATCGCGCACCTGCTGGAAGTAATACCTTCAGTCCAACAGGTATAAGCGTGAATTTAGCCCCAACTCTAACAAATCTCTTGACAGTAGGCACTACACTTAGTGGATCAGCGAGTTTCGCACCCGTACCGGTATCGGTAGGCGATCGATTGCTAATGGTATTCTCAGTATCTGGTGCTCCTTTGGCCGCTACTGTTATAGGTACTGCAAGTGCTGGTATAACTATTTCGTAAACAACTGACCGTAGAAAATAAGGTCAAAAGAAAGAGTACAATTTTTTCTGTAGCCCCTTTCATTTCAACAATGTAAAGGGGTTTTTATTTCCATCAGAATATAAATACACTAAAAATCCGATCCAAAGAGCGATTATGCGACGAAAGTCAAATAGTTTATAGCCTTAATGGATCAAGCAATTGATTTTTACGCTTTCGATAATAGTTGAAGCAAAAAAAACGATCCTACCTTTGCAAATTAAAGGTAGGATCTCTTTTTAATAAGGAATATGATCACGATTGACCTTGTAGCCATCTAAAAAATTGATAGATAAAGGCTTTCTTCCATCGATGTTGGCAAATCAGAATGATAATAGTATTTCCATAGTTAGGGGAGTAACCAATACGATGATTGCTACGATTTTAGTCGGTGATAATCCGTAATCGGTGTTATACATTCATTTAAAACAGGTGTTACCAACTGAAGAAATTGGTAATAGATTAGACAAACTAAACCCCCCCACCGTTTGAGTTCTCATACGGCGGAGGGTTATTAAATAGTTATATCCTTACATTTCAATAATTCAGGCCCCTGCCTTTTTCAGTTATTTCTCGGGCTAGCTTAATAATTGAAACTGCTAACTCGGCATACGTCGCTTCTCGTTCAGGGTTAAAGTGATTTTGGTCAGTCTTTAATAATCCCAGTGATGTTGCCAAAGCTACATAGCCTGTGTATTCTTTTTGCACCTTATTTGCATCAACAATATCAAGTTTATAAATACTGCTTTGCTTAGCTGCTTGCTCAAGACCTAGAGCGCGTATATACCAAGCTGCCAATTCTTCTCTTTTGACGGGTGCATCCATGTCAAAGCTCTGACTGTCTCCTTTAATAATGCCCATTTCAACGGCACGTTCGACCGATTGATAGAGGGGGTGTTTGGCATCTATATTATCAAAAGTCTGATTCGTATTTTCGTTACCTCCATAATCCCTGCCGTAATAAATATAAGTAAGTGAATTCATGATGATTTTTATCGCTTCCCCTTTTGATACAGAGGCATCACCATTAAAGTTTTTAGTATCTTTAATATCTAATATTTTGGCATTAATAAGATAATTAAGTTCCTCTTCTGCCCAAGGATGTGAAATGACGGTTGAATTTCCGCCACCATACAAGCTACCCCATTCTCCCGTCTTAGCATTTAAAAAACTAAGGTCTGCATCATTAAAAACAGGTGAATAGACTAAATCATAGTGATGATTATCTTTGTTGTTCTCTTGTTTCATATAATTAAGTTTTAGGCTTAGTGCCTCTTTCAAGGTAGCAATTGCGTCTTCTTCAGAAATAACTTCATCAATTGATGGCCATTTTTCCATCTCTTGATAATTGACATTAAGGCTGTTTAAAGAACCATCACTGGCTATACTTACACCAATTTGATCCCCTATCACTGTAATCCCATTTACAATTCTCGGGAAAGAAAAGTAATAAGCACCTTGTCTATCTTCAAAGTGTGATTCCTCTATAGGCATAGCATAGTGATGTGCATTAGACGGAGCCCATTCCTTAATATATTTCACTGCTTGAGTGAGGGCTTCCTTCTGAGACAGCGTTTTCTCTTTCTCAGGTTTATCTTCAATCCGTTCTAGCATTCCACTTTTTATATCACTATATTGAATAATCTCGCCCGTATTTTTATCTAATTCCAAATTCGTTCCAGTTCCACCACTCGCATATTCATACATATACTGAATGCTAATAACTGCCTGTCCGTTTTGGTTTTCTATTTCATCGATAGATTGAATATTTAACTTAACCTTATCTGATTTTATGGCAAGTAATTGTTCAGCAATTTTCTTTGCTTCTTCTAAAGTAATTCCATTCTGTTTTGCCGGTAGTGAATCAGCTGTAATTTTTTCGATTTTTGTTTTCCCTGGGAAGTCCGCTGAGTACCCGTCTGTAGTCAACCACTTACCTGATAGTGCGTTAACCCCCTGTAATTTTGTTGTTGGCTGGTAAACAAGCTGAACTTGGCGATCACCCGTTCGATAATCCGTATCAATATGATATTGCAAATCTACGGCAAGATTTTCTTTTACTTTCTTTAAAACTTCATTTTTATCAAGTACTTGTTTTAGATCATCAAAGGTAGACGTTTCCAACTCCACAGGATTTCTGTGAAAACTAACAACTTCACCATTGCCAAGAACAGATACTCCTATTGTTTGATTAGAAATGGATACTTGATTTTCCGTCCGGGCAAAAGAGAATGAGTAACGTATTGGTTCAGTTAATATTTGATTTGGATAATAGTTATAGACATCCGTTTCTAATTGAAAATCATCTCCACCCAGAATATTCTTGATAAAATCAGTGGCTATTTTCTTAGCCTCCTCTTTTGAGACCTTGGCGGGAAATAAAGCTTCTGCTTCATTAGAAGGTTGATAATAAAATTGCTCAATTTCTAAATTCTCTCCAACAAATCCAATATTACCATTTACTTGCTTACCATCAATTGTCTTAAAGAAGGATAGGCCATAACGTAACGTATCATCTTCAGGATAAAAGAAACTATTTTCCACACGAAAATCACTATTCGATAAAAAGTCGAACTGATTGGGAAACAAAGCACGAAACCTCTTAATTAAATCATTTTTCGAAAAAACTGTTTCTGTTGAAGCAACTTGAATTTGTACTTTTTCAGGTTGTCCAATCGTTGTGGTTGAAGCATTGGCAACAGACGCGAACATCCCAAATGTTAAAGCAGAAGAGCTTAATATGACCCCAATTTTTTTAAATTTCACCAAAATTTCCCTCCAAAATTAGTAGTCTATAAATTGTACAATAGATTCAGCGAATTGTGAACAAGAGATTTTTAAATATACTCGTTATGTAGATACTCGTTCCGCCTTATTTCTAATAAAATGGAAAATCACTCTGTACCTATCCTATTGGTAATTGTAGAAAATTCTATTGATGTTATGATTGTGGCAGAGGAAACATACTAATTTCCCTATCAATTTATCACCCTTTTTTCCATTTATAAAAAACCTCTATAATTTTGTAGGTCACAAATGTAGTATCGGAAAGAAAAATGAGGCCATTAAACACTAGATTTAAACGTTTATTACGATTACGTGATTTCGATTTTTTTCAAGTAGTCGTGAGTGATGATAACAAAACCCCCTACTTATTACTTCATGATGAACACCTTCAAACAGCTTCTAGTAAGGGAAATCATGTAGCAATTTATTTAATTCCTAACTGCGAACTATCAGATACTTCCCATCAAGATATATTACGTTTTAACGATGACTTATTAGGCATGAAACACAATTACTTTTATTTCATGAACACTTTATTTGTGGAAGAAGAATTTGTTTTTGATTTCCCTTATGACATGCTCGTGATTCGGAAATATGTGCAAGAAATATTGACGATTTTAAAAAACTATGTACTGCTTCCTATTTTTGAAGAAATTAATTTTAATTATTTTTCGCAAGAATAATAGCAAATACCTACATTTGAACATTCATAACGACACGACAAAACATCGAAGAAAAGACCTTGCATAAGTTTAGTCAACTTATGCAAGGAATGCTTCAATGATGAAATATGATAATTGAACTTCTTTTTTATTATTTTGCGACGAAAGAACTCTAGAAAAAAGTGCAGTTGAAAACAAAATTAATGCTTTTCTGATTTCTGATTTTGAACCATCTAAGACTTTGTTTGAGGATACTTCTAACTTTTATTACGATCTTTTGGCCATGAGCACGTGCGCATTCTCATTAGTTACCGTGCAGATGAAAGATGCATTTGACTTTCCAACGGACAACATGCCTACAGTTAATGAATATGCACAAAAAATATTACCCTATTAAAACTCGCCATCAAGCCTTCTATTATTTAAGAATCCCATTTCAACTATTTGTCGTAGGAATGATCCTTGTCATAGGTGTTCAAAATCTAGAAGTTAGCAAATAGCTAGCATTTCACTGATTCTCTCCTTCCCCCCCCCTTATATTTTAAGAGTTTCAGGTTCTTCTTACATCAGCATTTTCAGGTATTTATTCAATTTATATATCTACTTACACCGGTCTCCATAACAATTGGCATTAAACAGGAATAAAAGATAACATTTTAACGTCAAGCAGATAACTAGATTTCCCCCTTCATGCTATCTAGTTTTTCGTTTTCCGATCTAATCATCAATTTCTTTTAAGATTAATTTGGATGATTTTTCATCTTGGAGTAGATCATGCTTTACTATTTACCTCTTGCTATTACTTGTATCGTCATACGTTTTTATAAAAAAATCTTCTGTTTTTGACCATTCACAGTACAATATACTCTCGAGATTAACATATCCTAAACGTTCCATTTCGGAATAAAGCCACGCTTCCGTTTTACCAATCAAACCCAGAACTTCCCTCTTGATTTGTCCCTCATCAATTAATAGTACGGTCGGTTCTTCTTCTGCGTTTTCAAGGTTAATATCCTGACTAACCACGGTTTTATACTTGGCGTATTGATTAACCGAGATATCTCCTCCTGGCTCGATAAATAAATCGCGTACTTCTCTCAGTGAGAAAATCCCCTGCTTGCGGAGCATCGTTCTCAACTGCTCCATTTCCAATTGATTTTTGTCCATCAATCTTTTATTGATTTGCCCATCATTGATAAGCCTGTCCGCTTCGCCTTTAATAAGTATACGTAGGGGATTTGAAATGGTGACAACTTTTTCAACGACATAAATAGCGATCGCCCAAACGGAGACAGAGAATAAGAACAGCAAGATGGACACCTTTTCATCATATAGACTCTCTTCAAGAATTCCACCGAATACAAGGAGATAAACAACATCATACGGCGTCATTTGAGTGAGTTGTTTTTTTCCTAATAGTCTAATAACAACCAGTAGAGCAACCAAGCCGATAATGAGCTTTGCACCGTTTATTAAATAATCCAACCTAAATACCTCCAAACTTATTCATAACTAACAAAAAAATAGTTAAAGGCGGAGCAGTTCCACATCCAGCTGTTTTCACGTCTTTGATTATGTACTTAAATACCGTCAATTATTCGTTTTTCGCTAGTGCTATTTTCTCTATCTTTACAGTCTGCATCCACCAAAAATATTTTATTTTGATCATTATTATTGTCTTTTACCATATCTTTTCTTTTCTTTAATTTACACTTTCTATATAATCTCAGGGCCTTCTCAAAATCAAAGTTAACAGGATACTATAATAATAATCAGTAAGATTAATCACTAATTGGCGGAAGTTACTATAATAGTATGAAAAAATGAAGCCGCACGATTTGATTAAGTGGCTTTTCAATTGAAATTTTTTAAAAAATGGGCTATCAATAGCAGAGTAAATTACCTTCTTACATAAGTTTTTTCTACGATAGTAGACATAATTAAAAATGCTCTACAAATAAGAACCGCACCCCCATTGTTCGTTGAGTCCAACAATGGGGGTGCAGTTCAATATAGAGCCCTTTTAATACTACTATTTGCTAACATTTTCTTTATATTTAATTAATCATTATTTCTTTGTTTAGCACGAGCCTCGCCGCCTTTACGGCCTGCTTCTTCTTTACTCATTTTACCATCGTCATTGTTGTCATCGCGCTGATTTGCACGCGCTTCTCCACCTTTTTGTCCAATTTCTTCGTAAAACTCTCTTCCATGATTTGCAGAGGTAGCTTCCCCACCTTTACGTCCCGCTTCTTCCACTGTCATGTTGCCATCGTCGTTTTGGTTACGTTTGTTCTGGTTGTTCTTAGCCATTAATAATTCCTCCTCTTTTTTATTAATTTCTTGTACATTCTCTTGTACACTCTTAACCTTCCCCTTCTTCACTATCTAAAACATATATTCTTCAATTTTTTTAGCTATTTTTTTCTATTATAGAAAAACAATAGCTCTGTGCATAGTTTTTCTTCATTAATAAAATCGCTATCTTTTTCAGTTTATCCATCAAATTTATTTAACATATATTCTTTAATGGTCTCGACAGAAGAAAAAATAGATAAAATGGGGGCAGCTGGTTTATCTGCAAATAAAGTAGCTAACGCGGAAGCACAACTAGATACAAGAAAACTGATTATAATCTCTAAGAAACAAATTTATGAAACCTGGATACGTTTTTACGGAAGTGAAGTAACCTTCTACATTGAACAACCCCCATTGAAAAATGACAGCAACTGTCGATTTTCATTGGGGGTTTTAAGTAGTTATGCGATTTGTTCGCCATGCTCAGCCACAAGCTTGTTATAAATGTGTAAATCTTCTTCATATAAACTGGTGTACGTTGCTAAACTATGTGCTTTTACCTTTTCAAATCTAGCCCATTCAACTAAGTTGTATTTCTTGTTTAGATTTTCAGCATTTGTCCAAGCTGTCTCTTCAAATGCGATATTCATTTCATGCTCTTCAATTAGCATAGCAAGCAAATCCATACTATTATAAAGCTCAGAAAGTGGATAACTCCTCTTCATTTCAAAAATTTCAATCGTCCTTGGAAGTGAATCTAACAAAGCTTTTCGATCTACCGCATGACCCAATTCGTGCAATGTAAATATTTTAATATATAATTCGAGTGATATTGGAATCTGTAATTCTTTCCTAGCTTTTTGAACCCTTCTTGGGTCAAAGCCTACAATGTTTCGGATAAAATTATAACTCATATTCACTCCATTATTCTCCTGCCTAATTTCAACCTCTATTTCGACAGCTTCCATGACTGATTGAATCAAGTTTTTAAGCCACTTTTCTCTATTTCTTTCTTTCATTTGTTTCTTCTTTTCTCCTTGTTCTCAAAGTTAGTGAAAGTTTATGTGCATTAATGAAATTGATAGCTAAAATAATAAAACGATGAACTTCTTCCATTTGGAAATTTTTTCATTTAACTCGTGGCACTTTAACCAACCCTATAATAATAGAATAAAATTACTTCAAATTCAAGATTCTGATTCTAAACTAACTTCTTAATTATGGAACAAAAGCAAAAACTATTAGACACCTAAGTCTAGACGGGAAGACGCCGACTTAAACGTTAATCACAATTTTCATTCCCATAAATTTCAGACAACGAGAAGGCGTCCGCATTATTATTGGGAGAACTCCGCATTTTCCCACTTTTATTCAGTTGGAAGCTTTTCTAATCACATCTTGAATTGATTGGAAGGCACGAAGAATATCGGAAATAACATTTAATTTTTTAAGCGTTACACCGAATTCATCCAATGCAGATGCATAAATGTACACACTGTTTCTTAAACCGAGGCTCACTCCCTCCAAAGGCAGCGTATGCGACCCCAAGAGAATCATTTACACCCTTTTTAAGTATGCATTAAAGTTTGTCCTATATATGTTTTAACTTTATCCAATAATAGTGCATTATCTGAATTCCTACATGAATAGGTACCTAAAATTAACACGAGGATTAGAAAAAAAGGCCACTTACCAATTCAGCGAATTGATGAGCGCCCTTTTTATAATGAAACACCAATTGCCCTTTGATACAATAGGGATTCATAGTTTTTATTGTACCCAATCCTCCTAGGGCTCACGCAAGCATTAATATTCAAATCGTAAACTGACTTTCATATAGTTCATGATAGAAGCCTTTCATTGCTAATAGCTCTTCGTGCGTGCCGGATTCAATGAGCTCCCCATGATGGATGACTAAAATTCGATCAGCGCTTTCGATTGTTTTTAAACGGTGAGCAATGACGAAGCTCGTTCGACCTTTCAATAATTGATCTAGCCCCCGTTGGATTTCAATTTCCGTTTTCGTATCAATGCTCGATGTCGCTTCATCCAAAATCAATATATCAGAATCTGCTAAAATTGCTCGAGCAATGGCGAGTAGTTGACGCTGACCTTGACTTAAACTGGAGCCTCCAAACATGATGTGCGTTTCATACTGCCCAGGCAAATGTTTGATAAACCCATGTGCGGAAGCCATTTGGGCCGCGGCAACGACTTCTTCATCCGTTGCTTCTAGACGACCGTAACGAATGTTTTCCATAATCGTCCCTGAAAATAGAAAGGTGTCTTGAAGCACAATGCCAATTTTCTCACGCAACTGGTTAATTTCATAGTCCTGAATATTCCGACCATCAATGTTAATTTCCCCAGAGTCTATATCATAAAACCTCATTAATAGATTGATCATTGTCGTTTTTCCTGAACCAGTCGGACCTACCAATGCAACTTTCTCACCCGCTTTTGCGCGGAAGCTAATATTTTTCAAAACTGGTTTATCATCCTCATACGAAAAGTTTACATTAGAAAATGCAACATCCCCCTTAAAGGAATCAATTGAAATCGTATTCTTTTTATCTTGTAGATCTGATGGCTCATCCATAATTTCAAATACCCGCTCTGCACCAGCAATTGCGGATTGAAAGGTATTTAATAAATTAGATAACTGATTGATGGGTCGGAAAAATTGTCGCGAATACGTAACAAAAGCAGCGATGATCCCGACTGTAGCAAAACCTTCCACCGTCATAAGTGCCCCTACGCCAATAATCAATGCCAGTCCAAGGTTGTTAATGAAGTTATTGATTGGTCCGAGAAATCCCGAAACAGTGTCAGCTGCAGTTGCCGATTGCCGTAGTCTTTCATTGACCACATCAAATTTCTTGAACGTCGTTTCCTCTTGACCGAAAAGTGAAATCACTTCGTTTCCTGAAATGGCTTCTTCGATAAAGCCATTCAACTCGCCTAAATCACGCTGTCTTTTGATAAAATTACTGCTACTATATTTAATAATCTTTTTCGTCGTAAAAATGATCAATGGAATAATGAGTAGCGAGACAATTGCAAGCATCCAATTCAATAGAAACATCGCAATCGCAACACCTGACACCATTAAAATAGATGAAAAAATTTGGATGACACTTTGACTAAGTGCATTGTTTAAGCTTTCAATATCATTCGTCACTCGGCTCATTAAGTCGCCATGCGTACGTTTATCAAAAAAGCGCAACGACAATGTTTGGAACTTATCAAATAGATCTTGACGCAATCTTCGGATCGTTTGAAGCGATACACGAACCATCAGAAAAGTTTGCAACCATGTAAAAATGGATGCGAGAATATATACAGTTGCTAATAAAGTTAAAAGTTTTAATGTACCATTCAAATTCTTCGGAATGATATATTCATCGATAATCACACCGATTAAATAGGGTACGAGTAAACCTAATAAAGTAGATAAAACAACTAAAATAATCGAACTGATGATTGCTACTTTTTGCTTCCTCATATATGTCCATATTCGCTTGATTGTCCCTTTTCTATCCCTTGCCTTAACCACTGGACCGCCAAATCCTCTTGGCCCACGTGCACGTCCCATTACATTTGGGACAGGCTGTACGGAAGTTTTACTCATAGGAAAGACCCCCCCCCCCGCTTTGCGTTTCATAAATTCCGCGATAAACGCTACTTTTCACCAGCAATTCTTCATGTGAACCACTTGCTTCAATTCTTCCATCGTCAATCACAAGAATTTGATCGGCATCGATAATCGAAGACACTTTCGAAGAAATGATGAACTTGGTTGTATTTGGATAGCGCTGCTTTAATACTTGTTGAACCGAAGCTTCTGATAAAGCATCTATTGCAGAAGTGGTGTCATCTAGCACCAAAATTTTAGGTTGACGAATAAAAGCACGGGCCATCGATAGACGTTGTTTTTGACCACCGGACAGATTCGTTGCCCCTTGCGTTAACTTATAAGCAAATTCCCCGTCCAACTTTTCAATAAATTCAGTAGCAACTGCGGAATCAGCCGCTTCTTTCATCTCCACAAGCCTCGCATCTCCTTTACCAAAACGTAAATTCTCTTCAATCGGTCCCGAAAACAACGTTGCTTTTTGTGGGACGAAACCGATTGTCTCTCTTAATCTCTCAAGAGAATATTTCTTACTATTTACGCCATCAATGAGAATCTCTCCCGAATCCGGGTCATAAAGGCGGGGAATCAAATTAACAAGCGTCGATTTTCCACTGCCAGTCGAACCGATGATGCCGATTGTCTCTCCAGCTTTTGCACGAAAAGTAATATTTTTGAGTACATACTCTCCATTTTTACTATAACTAAAATTCACATGCCTAAACTCGATATCACCCCGTGTCTCCGGAAGTGAAGAAGCTATTTCAGATTCCTGAATACTGATTTCAGTATCCAGTACCTGCCCGATTCGATTAGCTGAAGTAAACGACCGCGTAATCTGCATTAATACATGACTACTTGTCATCAATCCGTTCATAATAATGTTTAAGTAATTTATAAATGCTAAAATAACACCCACTTGAAGTGTTCCTTCATTTACCTTGATCGCACCCATCCACATCCCAGCAACTACGCCTAGATTGACAACGAAAAGCATAATGGGCATCAATGTAAGTATCACTTGCTCCGCAGACATATTACGCTTTGTTAGCGTATCATTCACCTTTCGGAACGTTTCTTGTTCATAAACCTGTCGATTAAATGCTTTGATGACCCGAATACCAGCAAAAGTTTCTTGAAGCTTTGTATTTACTTGATCCATTGCTTTTTGTACTTTCACAAACAACTTTCCCGATTGAGAAGAAAAATAATAAATTAATGCCATCAGTATGGGAATAGCTACTACTAATACGGGGAACAATTCACGAGCTGTGAACCACACGATCACAACAGCCCCTATAAACGATAGCGGCCCACGTATAAAAACGCGCAACATCATCATTAATGCCTGCTGAACGGATGTAACATCATTCGTCACAATAGTAATAAGTTTTCCAACACCAAATGAATCGATATTTTCACTAGAAAATTTCTCTGTCTTTTTAAACACATCACGCCGTATATCCGCTGCAAAATTGACAGCTACTTTCGTACTGTAAATTGTACTGCCTGCCCCACCAATTAAACCGATAAAAGCAGTCAATAGCATTAACAATCCCAGCTTTATGACATAAGCATTATCATTATTTGCGATTCCCACGTCAATAATATGCTGCATAATCATTGGTTGTAATAAATCCATTGCTACTTCAACGCACATTAAAAGTGGAGCTAAAATTGCAAAAACAGTATAGGGTTCAACATATTTAAAAAGTTTTTGTAGGGATTTCATTCCTTTTCCCCCTTATTTATTATCTTTCTTTAAAACTTCAGTCATTTCTTCTATAAATGTAATCAGTTTTGCAGATCCTTCTGGATTCCGCCTTACCTGTTTTATAGCTGTTCGTAGCTCAGCTTCCCATATTTCTATCGTATTTTTTAATTGAATGGCTTCTTCAGAACTTTGCCAAACAAAGCGTGCTTTCCACTCGACCCAAAAATCCCCTTCACGCCGATTTGCAAACTCCTCCAAGCGCGCTATTCCATTTTCTTTAATATCATAAGTTTTTTTGTCCGATGTAGACTCAAGGTCTATCATCTCCCGCTCCAATAATTCTTGAAGCGCTGGATAAACCGTACCAGCACTTGCCGAGTAAAATCCTTCTGCTCGATCTTCTAATTCCTTCATGATTCGATAACCATGCATCGACTCTTCCTTAAGTAAATGCAAGATAGCGATTTGTACAAACCCTCTCCGTCTTTTCATCTAAACCCTCTCCTTATTTATATCGATAATTTTAACCGACATATCGATTAAAAACAATAGATAGTATCCGAAAGAAGTTATATTCTTCAAGCTCTTTATTGACCTATATAAACTCTTTAAGATTAATTTCTATTTTCCTTTCATGAAAAAAAAGCATTCTTACCTTACCTTAAGGTAAGAATGCTTTTCAATTTTATATGTGTTCGCAATATGGTCAAAGATGAAAGCTAGACCTTCAATGCAATGATTTCGAAAGGGTATGATTCCCTTCTTATATCTTGCCGCCCATATCAGTCATTCCGTCGCCAATTGGATTCGCGTCAAATGAATCTGCAATAACAGCTTCAGTTGTCAGTATCATTTCCGCAAGAGATACTGTGTTTTGTAGAGTTTAGCTTGTCTCAGAACCGTTCATGCTTAGTTTTTTATAGGTAGTCCATTTCTCGCTATTTCTGAATGTAATATTAAAATTGAATAACGTTAGATCGTTTAGACCATTCACTATCTATGTCATAAAAGTAATGCAATACGTTTGCATAGCACTTTAACGATGCTTTTATAAAAGGTGGAAATTGGATTTACTAGGCATATCTATTAGAATAGACCCCCCTTTTTAGTCTTTGGCTAATCAAGTGTCAGGACTCTTGGAGTGTTTTTCATTTATGACAAGGGTTAATATTTCCATGGAAAATTGTTACTTGACCGTTATACTCTTGTTATTTTCTTTTGTTATTGTAGTTAATAAGCAGAAGGGGCACTGCTAAATTTATTCATTTGAAAAACTTCATAACGGATATTTTAAAAACTGACCCTAATTTTAGGCTCTGGCTTGTGAAGGAGGTAGATGTACATAACATAACGGCTTAATAGAATGAGTGTTATTTCAATTTCTTATTTAGTAGTCGAGATTAAAAAATTCAATTAAAGGGAGTTTGATGATTCTTGGTTAAAGAAACTAATCAAAAAGGGAAAAGCACGAACAAGAAGATTTTGCCGTTTGTAATGTCAACCTCAATGATAACAGCTGCTATTTTCGGAGCAGGTGGCTCGGCTTTAGGAGCTGAAAATGGTGAGGAAACAGCGTTTAAAAATCACGGTGCAGAGGTTTCATCTTTTGCATCAAGCATTCCGGGTTCACCTGAAAAAGGAAAAATGATGCGTACAATTGCAAATCAAAATTTGCAGGAAATCGCACCGAATGAAGATGATGATTCGGATAATCTTACAGATGAAGACGATGCAACTGATCTACCTGTTGTTGAAGACGATGCAACGGATGCACCTGTAATTGAAGACGAAGTAACTGATCTACCTGTCGTTGAAGAGGATGCAACGGATGCACCTGTAGTTGAAGACGATGCAACTGATCTACCTGTTGTTGTAGAGGATGCAGCGGATGCATCTGTAATTGAAGACGAAGTAACTGATCTACCTGTCGTTGAAGAGGATGCAACGGATGCACCTGTAATTGAAGACGAAGTAACTGATCTACCTGTTGTTGAAGACGATGCAACGGATGCACCTGTAATTGAAGACGATGCAACTGATCTACCTGTTGTTGAAGAGGATGCACCTGTAATTGAAGACGAAGTAACTGATCTACCTGTCGTTGAAGAGGATGCAGCGGATGCACCTGTAATTGAAGACGATGCAACTAATCTACCTGTTGTTGAAGAGGAAACTGTCGTTGAAGAGGAACCTTCAGAGGTGTCTACTGATGAAGATGAGTCAACAAATGAAACTGATGAAAAAGAAAAGCCAGCTGACGATAATATCAATGAAGATACCATGTCACCTGACCAATCTACTGATAGTACTATCATAACAGAAGAGCAAATAAATGAATATAGATCAGTCATACAAAATTATGGAAGTTTAATTGATTACTACGATTTCCTAATCCAAGAACATCTTGGTATGATCTTACCAGATGAAGATGGCAATGTAGCGGAAGATGTAGTAGAAACACCTGTTGATGGTGACGTTGCTGCGGAAGAACCTGCTGAAGATGTAGCAGAAGCACCTGTTGATAGTGACAATACTGCGGAAGAAATTGCTGAGGATGTAGCAGAAGCACCTGTTGATAGTGACAATACTGCGGAAGAAATTGCTGAGGATGTAGCAGAAGCACCTGTTGATAGTGACAATACTGCGGAAGAAATTGCTGAGGATGTAGCAGAAACACCTGTTGATGGTGACGCTGCTGCGGAAGAACCCGCTGAAGATGTAGCAGAAACACCTGTTGATAGTGACGATACTGCGAAAGAAACTGCTAAAAAAGCTGTTCAATCAACGGTTTGGGACAACTTAGTCGGTTACTATCAACAAGTTGTTACAGCTTACAATTCTTTATTTAACTCACTAAAAAAATAAAATGACAATTAAAATTATATAAATAATTTATTTAGCGGGAAGTGATATCTTTCCGCGCCTTAACCCTATGATTTACGGTTGATCACATTGAGAATTTAATGATGACAAAACTTTGTGCCCTTGGAAACTCTATTAAGAGTTTTCAAGGGCTTTATGTAGTATAGCTTAGTTATATTTTTCTCACTACCACCAATAAAACTAGTAGCGCTGTAGCAAATTGAATGGAATTCTATAGTTCAATCTAGATAAACTAATTTTAAAAGCATAAAAAATAACCACCTCTCCAATTTTCTGAGAAGTGGTTATTCCTATACTAATTAATTATGAACTAGACAGCTTCACAAAATAGCTTGTGAAGAGAATTACATCATGCCGCCCGTAAGGTGAAAGTGTGTAATATCTTTCACGAGGTGTTCCAAAGGTGCGGTATATCAAGGTTTTAGCTAATCAGAGGTGTAACATCTTTAATGAGAATTAACCGTTTTTCATTTGATTGCGTTAGCAAAATGTTAGCATGTTCTTAGCAACGTATAAAGTGTTTTCTCCACACTCCGCATGTGTAGAGTGTATGTGGCAACATAATGGATGTTGGTGGGTTTGTGCAAAATGGTTATTATCATTCAAAAAGCCTCCAATCAGCTTATGCTGATTGGAGGCTTTTTTGCATGTATCCCCATTCTAAGTAAGATTTGTTTGAAGTAATGATCATAGCCCCTTTTTCATATCGCTTGGAAACGATTTGAAAAAACACATTGGCTGTGACTTCATCGAAGTCAAAGTATCCAATCTCATCCAAAATAATAAGATCCGGTTTACATAAACGCTTCATTAAATAAGAGAGAGTACCTTTTTGAGAAGCCTTCGGATAGTTTTTCTATTAAATCCTGTTTCCCTTGCGATTGCACTAATCGTCCAACCTTTCTGTTTCAATTCTCTTATCATAAAAAAATCCTCCAACAATAACGTCATTCCTACACTTCCAATCTATCTCTATCTGAAATAGATTATCTGTGAAAACTGGGGAATTTTAAACCGTTAATATTGAGGATTTTAACACCGATATTCACACATCTGTATGTAACCAGAAAAATATTCCGCGAAATGTTAAGCTAATGTCGCTTTTTTGTTTACTACAACAATGTGAAGTAATTCATGAAGAGTGAAAACTAAAATAACTATAGCTAATATATTGACAGAACTGAACCATCTTTACAGGTAGATCCAGAAAGTGTTTTTATACCTTCTGTTAAAACATTTGATGATAATGAAAATATACGAGAAGAGCTTATAAATATTTTCATAGAAACTCTTAAAGATAAAAATGAAGATATTTTACAGATGTTATTAAATATTACAAATGAAATTTTTAGTCGGTTTAAGCATAATTAAAAGGCAGCTTGTGAATTATAATCACAGGCTACCTTTTATCTTCATTTAATTAACTTTAAGTATAATTTAAGCTTTATCAAAAATACTATCATGAAAATTCGATACCATGTTTACATGTAATCTTGCTGTTTCATCAACACTAAGAAAATCAATACGATTATTAGGTAATTTCCTTACTTTTAGAAGCCCTTCAGCAAGTCTTGGTACGTTCCCTACAATCGTCTTACCCTCTATAAATTGCTCTGCTGCTAAATGAAAATTCCTCTCAAATTCTTGCCTTGTTTTTGGGGTATCCATCGGTTGAATATTCATCTGCCATCTCCGTTCTATATTTCGAAAATCTCTCTATTATCTCTATCAATGAGCAATAGCCTATCTTCATACTCAACTAACCATATTAGCTTCCAATTTATAGAGTTCAATGTACTTACTTTTTGTTTTGATATAAGAAGACGTGACCCTTCTCGTAACGGTAAACCTCTTTTATTTATTTCCCATTCTCGCCCATCTATCCAGCATTCCCGAATAATATCCTTTGTATTTACTTCCCCTATTAAATTTTCAATTTCTTGATGTATAAAAGCGGGTGTATTCCCCCCCCCTATGAGACCTGAATATGGTTCAATTTTATAAATGGCCGGTCTATACATCTGATTGAAGCTAGAATTAGTTGATTCTTTGTGCGGCATATGTTTTGGAAGAATCGTCTCGGCTATTTCACTTCTTTTAAAAGGACGTTTCTTTAATGCCTCTTTATGAGCAAGGAAACCTGTTATTTCAATATGTTTATATTGCCTTTCCTCAGAAGAATAAACCAACTCGAAATAATGTAAATAATCATATCCATCTTCCCCTGTTAATCTATCAATATCTGTTGAATCAATGGGCATCGTTTCCATAATACTTATTAAACTTGGCTTATGAAATAATCGTAGATTTGCTGATGGGAAATAGGGATTATAAAATCTTAAGATATTTGCAACAGCAGTTATTTTATTTATACTAACTCTATTTGAAAGTATTCTATTTATCTCTGTTAATACAATTTCCTCCATAATGATATTAGATTCTTTTTTTCTGAAACTATTACCAATATAGCCATCAACTCTAACTAATTCTTCAGGGGTAAGAGGTTGTGCTTTTTCAATTATATTATTAATCAATTCATTATAATATATTGAATTCCACACACCTTCTTGTAATAATTCATCAAAAATATACTGGTATGGAGTTAACCATATAGGTAAATTAATTGATTCATCTATAAGTGGTGTGTTAGATACTAACAGTGAAAAACTTTTTTCCAAAGAATTGAAAAATTCATTAACTTCTTCACTTTCATCAGACATAATTTTTATCATCTCTAAAAAACTATATTTAATCATAAAATGGTCTATTTCTAAAATCTTCTTAAAGAACATATCATTTAATATAAAAGTTGAAATTAAACTAGTATTCTCTATACACAAGTTTTGTAAAATCCCTGCACATAATTCAGATGATACTCCTTTTTCCGCATGTAATATATAATTTGCTAAAAAGGGAACATAATAGTTTGGCTCCATTTTAGTTATTCCTAATAATATTTCTGAACATCTATACTTAATATTATTTGAAGGATGATTTAATAACCAGATAAATAACTCCGTCAACTCAATATTATTTGGATTACTCTTATGGCCTAGTTCTATCCAATTGTATTTTCCCTTTATTTCACTTGGAGTTCTAACCATATTTTGAATATGATCCAAGACAACTTGAAATACTTCATCGGATTCCTCAGTGTTTAAACTTTCCCCTGCAAGCGAAATTAGTTTATTCGTTATCAACCAGTCAGCTGCATACACTTCATCAATAATTAATTCATGCATTAATTGAATTAACTCTGAAATACTAGTGATTTTTAAAAGACTCTCAAATGTATCATTAACACTGTTATTAACGTTACCACTCCATAAATTCCAGGCACCGTCTTGAACAATTCTAAGTCCCTCTATAAATGCCTGTTTTGCCAAGTCATAATTTTCTATATCTAGATATTCCTTCGCTCGTTCATAACGAATTTCTTGCTCGATTAAAGCAGCTTGTTTACCAAAGGTACCTGGGAAAAATAAATCATTTCTTTCTTCTTTCTCCTCAAATGATACATCCTCTTTTGGTACATATTGTTCGCTATTCCATCCTTCTGAATGTTCCGTTATGTGTAAGTTGGATTTTTCAATCAAACTTAATAAATGAGTATAATTACTTTTTGATAGCCATTTACTTAAATAAGATAAAAACTCTGACCTGATCTTCTCTGTCATGTCTGAAAGCATTATTTTAAGTAAGCTACTAAATAAAAACTGCAGCTCTCTAGAGCCACTTACTTCTCTTTCATTAAGTAATTCAGCCATAATTTTTGAAAAGCGCCCTAAATACCTATCATCACCAATAATAAATAATTCACAAAAAGCCCATTTTAATAATCCATTTACATTTGAGGTATTTTCAAGAATCTCTAAAATACTACTTTGCTCATCTAATGAACATGCACCAAAAATATAACCTTTTCCTCTATCTGGATAGTCAACTTGTTCAGATTCTACCGATCCAATTATTTCCTCCGATTTTGATAAAGTGGCCTGTTTATAGTATCTAATGGCTTCAGCTACTTTTCCTACAGCACATAAATTACCAATAAAAATTTCTTTTTGCTGGCGTATATGTCTTTGGAAAGTCATTTCTCCAGAAGCAAAATCAAGGTGACCTGCAATTTCTTTCAAAAACATTGGCACTTCACCTGAATGATTCAAATTCATCATAGAGGTTTCGATTATCATAAGCTGATCTTCTTTATACCAAGCAGGTCCCATTGAAGTATTTAACATTTCTTGATAGGAATTTTTTGATCTTTGATCGCTTCCTAAATTAGCATATAACTTGGTAATAACAAGTAGATCTCTTGATCTTTCCCAACGATTTGGAATTCCAAAAGTAATATGTTCCTCTAGCTTCTTAATTAAAGGGAAAACTAATTTCGCTTGTACTCCGAAATTTATAGCCTCGTCAATAATCGCAAACATTGTTTCTCGGTAACCTTCGGAATAGAGTCCTAATTGATCATAACAATGAGTGTCTATGAATTCGAAAAAAGTCGGCAGTTGATTCTGATTATATATAATATAAAAAGATACAATCTCTTTATAAATTAAAGGGTAAAAAGATTCTGGTAAGAAATAGCTTCTATCCCAATTAACCCTTTCCTTTAAAGGTACTACCAATCTTGGTAACAATACTTTTTCAATAGTATTAGAAATATCTACAAGTCTAACTTCTTCATCAACCATGATTGCACGCCATGCTCTTCCCATCATATAACCTGTAAATTCAATTATGCTTGTTAAATAACCTTCCCACTCTAATTTGGCTTTAGATGCTTCCTTTATTTGAGGATAATTTTCATTTTGATCAATCAAACCTCTATATCTCCACAAATCAAAATGTTGATAGAAAGATTCGTAATTAAAATCCACCCCATTTTGCATCTGTGGTGAAAAGACTGATGTAGTTGTCCTTTGTACATGTTCTATCAAGTCTCTAACAATATCTATATTACTAAATTTCATATTCGTTAAAGAAACTAGTATCAATTGCTTATCATCATCCTTACAACCATACTCTTCAAAGACATAATTTATGTCGTGTAAAAGTCCTTCAATCGTTTCTTTATTGTAAGATGATTTATCCCAATACTCGAAGTGTTCCAGGTTTATTAATATTCTGCATAAGATTGCAGCATAGTTTTCATTTAGAGGAAGTCCTCTCTGTTGTAACTCTTGTATTCGAGCATATTCATCTTTCTTCCAAATTAAAAATGCCTTATTATATGCTACAATTTTTTCAATTAGTAATTTGGCTTCCTCAGACTTATTTTGAATTTCATCACGTAAAATCTCATTTAAAAATCGTAACTCTTTAAAAAATTCAAGTGAAGGATTATTAACATCTAAACTTGATTTTATACTTAATGAATTGAAATAAAACTGTACAGCACCATAAGTCAAAGTGCCTCTATCCATTTCATAAATCCAACGTTCTCGAATAACCTTAAATAATTGTTCAGCTTCTTCAAGTGCATTAACGTTATAAAAACTATATAAAAAATAGAGCGCATCTTCGTCACGAACTATTAATATAGATTCACGCATAATATAGCGCATTGCCTCTTGCGGTTTTCCTAGAGAAATTAGTGTATTTGCTAACTCTGTTGCGTACTCAGCAAATATGTTATTATACCTAAATTTAATACGTTGAGATAGTAAAAGTAATCGAATTACCTTGGGAAATTCACCCAAATTCAAGGCAACATGTAGTACTTGTTCTAAATCTTGTAATAACAGGTCAGGATCTACATGCCTATTCGCACAACGGTCAGCCCAACTCTGATCACAATAATTAACTGACTGTATTCGTTTATCATCCTCAGAGTTTATTAAATGGAATAGTATATTGTTAATAGAATAATAATGTTCTACATTTTGTATACAAAAGTCGGCTATAGCTGAATGTATGTTTTGTTCCATTTCAAGTGTTTTCTCTGTAATGAAGTTTGCGAAAGAAGAGTGATAAATTGATACCTTTTCTGCATCATTTAATAGATGTTGTATTTTAGGGAAAATTGAAATAAATACATATCGGGCTTCCTGTGGTAATATTTTTTCTATCGCGTTCTTCTCAATCCCTTGTCTCATTCTCGCAATAGTTGCCAAAATCCAAGTTTCATGAGGTTCTTTTTTAATACTCTGCCAAATCAATTCATAGTAATTCGCAATTTCACCACCAAATTCAGGTATCTGGTTAATCCAATCAATTATTTCAGTACAATTGTTCAATTGTTTTGTATATTCAATTAAATATCTCAGATAAAGAGGATGTCCTTCTGATTTTTCTGCAATAGTGTCTATTACTCCCAACGGTAACTGTAAGTCTGATACTTTATGTAAAATAAAATGGCGACATTGTTCAATAGAAATTGGAACCATTTTTATTGTTCTTGCATCTGTTATTTGCGCTTGAAAATGGGGAGGTAGAATATCCTGATTTTGGCATGCTAAAAAAATTACCAAATTGTTTGGTAACTTTTCTGGTATTAAACTAAAAAACGAGTCCATTTTATTTAAAAGGTGTAACTCATCTATACCATCAACCATTATTACTCCAATACGATCTTCCCTTTCGTATAATTTGGAAATTTCATGTAATAAATTGGTGATATGAGCAACCCATTCATGCAAGAGGCGATCTTTTTTATTTGGTAAACTATGGTGAAGTGCATGATATAATTTAACTTCTAACCATTCCGCAAATACTATTTCAGAGGCACGGTAGGAAATTGGGACTTTATCTAATTTATCTCTAATTATATATTTCCCTAAAACCTTTATTTTTTCCTCATCAGGTACATAAGAAGTCGTAAGCGTAGTTTTTCCAGAACCAGGACTTCCCTTTAAGATTATGAAACCTTGTCGATTTTCTAAAATAAGTTTTTCTAAATCCAATGTTACAGGTGTACTAGGTAACGATTCTAATACCATATCGTTTTTACTTGATTCATCTTCAATGCCTGCATCATGTAGAAATTGCTTTATCTTTTTAATACTTATTGCTCCTAAAGAGCCATCAAGTTCCGCTAACATAATACCTTTAACGACTTCGTTAATAATGATTGGCGAACCAGATAAACCTTCGTAATTTTCAAGTTCTGGCTCTGACATCAGATCTAAATCCCAAGCATTAGCTTCACTATTAAAATGTGACCTTAAAACTTGCCCATTTAATCTGGCACCATTATTCCACTTTCCTACTGAAAATCCATATGTTTCCCAATAATCATCATATCGAATATCAGAACTATCTATTTTTAATCCTAAGATATGATTTAAAGAAGTATTAAGTTCAAGTATTGCTACATCTAAAGAAGAATCAGATGTTATTACTCTTGCTTTAAAAATTATTCCTTTTCCAAAATTATTCGGAAATTCTATTTCAATTTTTTTATTTGAATCTTGTAAATTTTCTTTTACCACATGTTCAGCTGTTAGAAGCAGTCGATCATTTATTAAAAAAGCTGTACCAATATCCCCATTACAACTGACTCTTCCAATTGATTTTTCAATAACACTATTCAAGAACTCACCCCCTTAAATTTTCACTATTTCTTTATACCCTAAATAATGAATTTCATAATTATATTCCTTTTTCCTGTCTTCATTATCCATAAATTCAGATGCTTTAGTTTTATAATTAAAAAACAGCTTCCTTTTCCCATCAATTTTTCGATGGACAATCTGTACTAACGTTATTAAATCCGGATGGCCGTGTCTACTACCGTTTGTAGATACAAAGAAATTTGATGAGTCAATAATCTCAAGTAGCGAAGGACTTGTATTCCCAGAAGAAGCATGGTGGGATATTTTTATTGCATCAAACCATATTACTTCATCTCCAAAAAATAATCGTAATTGTTGCTCAATTAGTGAAGGGTGACTATCTCCAAGAAATAGAATTTTTTTATTGTTGTGTTGTAAGATAAATGAAATTGAGCTACCATTTGTAACACTTGTATCCTCAATAAATTCTGTATTTAAGATATTTTCAAAAGTTAGATTCGGTTTAGAAATATTCCTTTGAAGATTTAAAATACGAAGTTTTTCTCGTGAAACCAAAAATTCAAAAGCATCATCAAAAAAAGTTGATGATGTTATTTTTTCTTTATAACCTAACTTATATAATTCCTTTTCCCAATACTTTTCTAATTTTTCTAATTCCTTATAAGACGGAGATAGTATAGTAATTTTAATATTATCAGTAAGATTAATATAGGGTTGATTTTCAATACATACTGCCTTTTCATCAAAGTGTGAATTCCAAGAATAGCCTCCTATTCTTATTAAACTTGCAAGAGAAGAACCTTGTCTTGCACCAATAGGTTTATCTTGTTTAAGTTCCTCTGTAACTTCATTTGGATATCCACGCGCAACAATTCCCTCCAATAATCGGTTTAATTTACTTTCTTCATTCGATTTAAATTTTTCATAATCTACTTGAAGATGCCTAAAACTATTGTGCCAAATATGGTCTATAGGAATAATATTAGCGGTTTCAGAGTTTTCATTTTCACTCAACAGTTTTAACGCTCCAAATATATGATCTGAATCTATGTGAGTGATAACCATTAATTTTAAACGTTTATCTTGTTCATTTAAATCAATTAGCCGTTGTCTTATATAGTTTTTATAAGTGGCAGCAAAACCAGAATCTATTAGAATATTTATTTGCTGATCGTCTCCACATGAAATTAAAAAACTATCTCCATTTGATGCAGGGAACATTTCTACATAAATGTTAGTCAAGATCCATTCTCCTAACTTTCTTAATTTTAAAGTACAGTCATTAACATCTTATCTTACCTTCCTCTTAGAATACATAAAAATACCATTTAATCACCATTGAATAGGTGTTAATTCTCAACGTTTTATTTAACAAATTTGCAATATAGAGTATTGCAGTATATAGATTTTCAACAATGGAGTAAAAAGATTCTTTTATCCTCTAAGAATCTTAAAATCTTAAGAGTAAGATGATTAATGCTTGAGGCCAATAGCAACCAATTTATATAAACTATCTTTACTAGAAAGGAGGCTACCCCTCAGTGGAGGACAAGCACAATTATCCAAGTATCACCAAATGGTATCAGCAATATCTTGAACAGTGCGAATCCCTTGACATCTCTAATACTATCATCAAATTGTTTATCCACCTACAGGAAAAATAACATGAACAAAGTAATAAAGAAGATGAAAATTCCTGGTTATGAAATAAACACCGTTATTAAGCCAAGAAAGAATCATTCATTGAAGGAAGTTAATGATGTTCAGTTATCACTTAATTTCGAAGAAATGAAATCTACTATCACAGATAAAGAGAAATAGAGTATAAAAAGTTCCCTTCCAGTCAAAGATAATACAAAAATAAGACTGGAGGGAGCTAAATGAACGAGCAATATCGTGTTGTAAAAGTCAGTTACTCTGAAGAGCTATCAGCTGAATCTGAGTTATGGTTTAGAAGATATATTGAAAAAATACTTCTTGATCATGTTGCAAAAGATGATCACAAACTCCGTGCTTTACTGATTAGTAGAAAATAACCTATGAGAAGGGATAATTACATGAGGGAAAGAAATTTAATTATTATTTATTGCCGTGTGAGTTCTGCCGCACAAAATCTGGATCTACAAATTTCTGCAGCAAAAAGGCATCTTGAATCACTGGGTTTAAAGGAAAACGAAGAGTGTATTATTTATCTAGATGATCACGACGTTTCAGCTACGAAGTTAAAAATGAATCAAAGACCTAATCTAATGCAACTAATTCGTTTAATTAAAGAAGGCAAAGTTAAAACAGTAGTTGTCTATAAGCGTGATCGATTGGCTAGAAACTTTTATGAATTTGTTGATATAACAAAGATTTTTATCAAATATGATGTGGAAGTTGTTTATACAGCCAGTAATGAGCCACCCTTTAAGAACAAGCTTGCTCTAGAAGCATTCTATGGGATGTTTGCACAAATGGAAGGTCAGAATATAAGTACACGTACTGCTGATGCTCGAAAGCAATATCCATCAAGTATTTATGGGTATAAACGAATTACCGATGATGCAAACAAACCACAATATATTATCAATGAAGATAAAAAAGATGTCATTCAATCAATATTTATCGATTTTAGTAATGTTCAAAATGAAAATCAGTTCCTTGAGTTTTTGTTGGTACGTAGAAAAGGTCTAAAAGATCCAGACAAGATTCTCAGAATGTTATCAAATCCATTTTACTCTGGACATTATGAATCGAAAAATGGTTATCAGATACTACATCATGTAGAACCAATCATCAGCTTAGAACTCTTTCTAACGAACAAATCACAAATTGATGAGTTTATAGCTTACTATCTTGAAAAACTAGAAGAAGTTAACAAACAACATTTGGTAACTCCAAAGTGTGGTGAATGCGGAAATACGATGAGACATCGGAAAGAGAATCAACTTGATGTAGGTTATTTTGTATGTAGTTCTAATCATAAAAGATTAGCTATTTCGGTTGAAGAGATTAATGATTTAGTAACACAAACTGTTTTGAATCATGTTCAATCGATTTCTGTTGATTTGGCAAAAAGAATGATTCCAAAAAATATTACAGCAAAGCAAAAAAAAATTCAAAAAGCATTAGAAAGGGCGACATCAGAATATCTAGATACTTCAATAAAGCTTTGCACACTGGATGGTAAAGCGAAAACTACTATATCTAACTATTTGGAAGAAATCCAAGCTCTTAAAAACAAATACAACGAGTTAGAACAAGATTTATTATCTTTACAGCGGCTAAGTAGCGAGATTAAGGACATTACCCAGTTTTTATCACAGCTTAATTATGATTTTACCCTACAAGAACTTCAACGACTCATAGAATTATTTGTTGATAAAATTCTTGTTTATGAAACTTACTTGCATATCGATCTATTTCTTTCATCATTTGCAAAGGAATCGAATGCATCATGAAAAACAGAAAAAAATTCAAGTTAATCAAAACTTTGAATGCAGTCGCCTATCTTCGTTATTCTGATAAAAAACAAGATGGTAATAACTCTTTAGCAATTCAAAAAAGCCAAATTCAACAATTAGCTGAAAGAGAAAACTTAGAAATTATTGAATGGCGAGCAGATAAAGCTACTAGTGCCTTTCATAATAACGTGAGTAAACGGGAAGGTATTCAACTTCTCTTAGAGGATATAGCTAATGGTGCCGAAGCAGTATGTTTTTATGAGGAATCTAGAATTACTAGGAGTATCACTGATTTCTATAACGAGATTTATATCCCTATAAAACAACAGTATCCTCATGTGAATTTTTTCAGTACTCAATCGGAAGGTGAATGGAACCCAGATGATCCTATGGTTCAAGCAAAGCTTGTCTTTGCAGCAGAAGAGTCTGAAATAAAGTCCGTCCGCACAACAGACGCTCAAAAGAATCTATTAAATCGTGAACAACCTAAACACCCCGGTTCCCGCACACCTGCTGGATATGATATGCAAGATGGAGTGTTGTACCCAAATGAAGATGCTGAAATAGTAGAGTTAATTTACCATCTTGCTAGCTGGGGACATTCACATGCTATTATTGCTGAGTTTTTAAATAAATGTGCCGTAACAAGTGCGAAAGTAAAGTATTGGAATAGTAGTACAATCGGTTATATTCTTTCAAACCGCGCTTACTCAGGAAACTTGGCATGGGGTGTAAGAACGAGCTATGAAATTAGTAAACCAAAACCTGAAAAAGATATTGAGATATTTAAAAATATTCATTCTCCCATTATTAGTCCAACCGTTATTCATCTAGTAAAGCAGATAAACGATTTAAAAGGTCATTATGGAACAATGAATACGCCATTCTATCTTCGTTCAATTATTAAATGTAAAAGTTGCAATTCGTATTTAACGGCTAAAGACCAATCTCCTAAAGGAAAACGTGGAGAATATAGAATTTACAGGTGTACAGAATGTAAAAATAGTGTATCAATAATACCTGTTCATCAATCTGTTTTAAGTGATCTGCAGAAAAAATGGAGTACACAGCTCGATACTTTTATAACTACTTCTAAGCACCAACTTAAACAATGGTCTTCCAAACTTAGAAAAACTATGGATAACCTAAAGCAACAACTTAAATTAGTATTCCTTAATGAAAGAACATTAGAAGATGATATAGCAAACTCACCGCTATTATCTGAAGTGTTTCTGTCTACTAAGAACCACTTACAAGAAAAAATAACCTATATCAGTGAGACGATAGATGAAATTAACCTACTTCTTGAAGATGACTATCTTTTAGTTACTTTAAAAGAAATGCTAAAACATAGTTTTTATGACTTTGCAGATACCGAACTAAGAGTATTCTTCTTAATTTTTTTCGAAGAAGTAGCGATTAATTTTGAGAAAAATAACGAAATTCATATCAGTTATCGTCTCTCTCCGTTTGTTTCGTTAGAAAATGCAACTGGTTATGTAACCGAACAAATGGGATAAGAAGAAATTTTGACTGGTTAGGAAACCGAAAGTGAATGCGCTAAATTTACTTTTACAAAATCGGCATTCTTAGAATCCCTTGTAATCAAGGCTTTTAGAGCATGTTCATTCGGTTTTCTAACCATCTTGGTATTCCTCGATGGTTAAATTACCGAACGCTATACTTTATTTATGGTCAAAGAACCGAAAAATTAAACTTTAAAACAATATTCTTTTTTTTGAAAAGACTTCAAATATAAAAACACGAAGATATAATGATTTTAGAAATATCTAATCAAATAATAGAACCCAAAACAAGCGAAAACCGCAGCGGGAACTAATCCACTTAATTATTTTGTGGATTTAGTCCAACTGCGGTTTTTTTGATTTAAATCCGTTATTGAATCAGTTGAAAAAGGAAAATTACAAGGAGTGTGGACTAATACCATGGAACGTACAAAAAATTATACAACTTGGGAATCGTTGCCCGACACATTAACAGCACAACATATTTCTCTATTTCTTGGAATCTCTAGAAGAAGAGTTTACGAGTTATTTCTAGTACATGTAGAACAAGGTGGTATCCCTAATTTTGAAATTGGTGCATCTAAAAGAGTCGAAAAATCTGATCTTAAGAATTGGATTGCACAAAGAAAAGAGAATAAATTCTAGAGCTGAAAAGTATTAGAGAAAATGTATTGATTAAGTCCATATACACTTTCCCTTCTTCTAATATTCTCATCCACCCGATAAAAAACACTAGATTAGAAAGGTGATAAAACACTATGAAAGGTCATTTTACAAAAAGAGGTTGCACGTATGGTCCAAATCGTTGCATCTGCGGTAAGACGTGGTCGTTCGTTATTGATATAGGAAAGGACCCAAAAACAGGAGAAAGACAACAGAAGACTAAGGGTGGCTTTAAAACAAAACAAGAAGCCGAAGCAGCAGCCTCGGCTATAATTACCGAAGTAAATCAGGGTGCATACGTTAAAGAATCAGATATTCTATTCAAGGATTTTGCTAATGTGTGGTTACCCGCCTACATTGAAAGAAATGCTCCAAAACCCGGAACTGTAAGAATTAGAGAGTACAATATCAAAAAATTATTGCATTACTTCGCTCATGGAAAACTTAAAAATATCACTAAAGAAATGTACCAAGCAGCACTAGATGATTTAAAAGATCAAAATTTTTCTAAAAGCACCATTGAAAGTATTCATACTACTGGTAAGATGATTTTTAAAATGGCTATAAGTAATAGAGTAATCAGATTAAATGCGGCCGAAAATGCTTATATTAAACGTGATCAACAGACCATTATTGAATTCGATGAAGAAGAACTACCAAATTACTTTGAAAAGGAAGAACTCGCATTATTCTTGGACATAGTTAAAGAAAAAGGACTATATATGGATATCCTAATTTTCCTAACGTTGGCCTATACAGGTATGCGTGTAGGTGAATTAGTTGTTCTAAAATGGAAAGATATTAATTTCGAAAAACAAATTATTAGTATCACGAAGACCTATTATAATCCTAAAAATAATACGAAAAAGTATGAGTTAGGCCCACCTAAAACTAAAAAATCTAGACGTAAGGTTGTCGTCGATGAATTAGTAATAAATGCATTTAGAAAACATAAAGAGGAACAGGAAAAACTCATTAAACGCTTTGGTAACTCCTACTATAACGAAGGATATGTATTCGCTAATTTCAATCGTCATCCTGGTTATCCGATTTTGATTAAACTAGTGGAAACTAGAATGGCTAGATTATTAAAAAAAGTAGACTTAAATCTTGAAGTTACTCCCCATTCTTTTCGCCACACACATACATCGCTTCTTGCAGAAGCTGGGGTAGGACTAGAAGAAATTATGGATCGGTTAGGTCACCAAGACGATGAAGTGACTAGAAAGGTGTATCTTCACGTAACCTCTGAAATGAAGAAAGAAGCTTCAAACAAGTTTAGTGAATTGATGAGAAGCATTGCATGATAACATAATTGAAAGCAAAATAATATTATTTTGCTTTCAATCTACATATAGATTTTATACTCCAACTACTTATCAAATATAATTTTTTTAAAAATCATGATGCTAAATAAATACTGTTCTTCAACAAAAGCACCCCGTTAGTTTAAGTACATTTATTCACAAACTCTCCATTGTATTTCCACTATTTATCAATAACAATTGATAATTTATAGTTTGCATGTTCGTTTAAGGCTTTCAAAAAATCATTCATTACTTCATTAGAAGGGAATTTGCATTCGAGAAGGTAACAACCTTCCCCACTTATTTTATAGTTACTGATTAAGTGTTGTTCTTGCGTTTTTATAAACGACAAATAAGGCTGATGATAAGTACTTTGCGTAATGATTATAATAAAAGCATGTATAAAACACCCCAATTTTACTCGATTAACTTTAATTGAATAACCCTCAATCACTCCTTGATCTTCTAATTTAGCCACTCTAGCTGAAACAGCTGGTCCAGTCAAATGGACTTTCTCACCTAATTCTTTCATCGTGAGCCGACTGTTCTTGGATAGTTCATCTAAGATCCGCATGTCCGTATTATCTAACATTTGTTTAACTCCTTTCATTAATAAAGTCAAACGGACAAAAGACTTTATTTAATCTATGTATCCGTCAATGTGTCTTAGTATAGACTATACAAGTACCAAGAAAATATCAAAAAAAGGGAGTTAATGATCATGAATATACATCACATTCGTAATGCAACAGCGGTTGTAGAATATGCAGGCAAAAAGTTTTTGATTGATCCAATGTTATCGGAAAAAGGGACTATGCCACCTTTTGGAACTGGTGTTGGTTTACCCCCTGCACCAAGAGAAGACCAAAATAATCCTTTGGTAAGCTTACCGACATCCATTGACAATATTATATTTAATATTGATGCTGTCATTGTCACTCATCTTCATCCTGACCACTGGGATGATGCTGCTAAAGAAGCATTACCAAAAGAAATAAAAATATTTGCCCAAAATGATAACGATGCGACAGAAATTCGAAACGCCGGTTTCAAAAATGTCGAGGTTTTAAAAGAGAATACAGTTTTTGAAGCTATTCAATTGATTAAAACAAAAGGCGAGCATGGTAGAGGCGAAATCTTAAAGCATGCTGGTGAAGTGTGTGGCGTTGTCTTCAAACACTCAAAGGAGAAAACACTATATTTCACTGGTGATACAGTATGGTATGAAGCTGTTCAAGAAACCATTGATGCACATAAACCGGAAATTATTGTGGCCAATGCAGGAAATAATCAATTCCTTGTGGGTGGTTCTCTTATCATGGGGCAAGAAGATTTATATGAATTGTACAAGGCTGCTCCTGATGCAAAAATCATTACTGTTCACATGGAAGCTGTAAACCATTGGGGACTATCCAGAGAAGAATTAAAAAGCTTTATTAACGAAAAAGGAATCTCGTCTAATGTGTCAGTGCCTGATGACGGAGAATCTTATTCATTTTAAGGTACGATCCGTGTAAGAAAATTTAATTTAAGGAGGTTCATCGCTATGTCCGTTGAAGCAAAAAAAGACTTAGTTCGCCGTTTTTTTAAAACGATTGAAGAAGAGAATTATGATGCACTTAAAGATTTCTGCCATCCGGACTTTGTGTTTTATCCGCAACTTGATACGCCATATCCTGGGGTGGAAGGTCTTATAGAATCAGAAAAGAAAAACTTCGATGCCTTTCCGGACTTTAAAATGCCAATTAAAGCCATGGTTGCGGAAGACGATTTAGTAGCAGCCTATTTTATATTCGAAGGTACTCATACTGGCATCCCATTTGTCGGTGTTCCTGCAACTGGAAATAAGGCTAGATTTTCTCTGATGATACTTTTGAGAGTTTCTGAAGGTAAAATTATTGAGCAAAGATCTCATGTTGATGTTCATGACATACTTCGCCAGCTTAACACTTAATTTCGATTAATTTAACCAATTAAAAGATCCTTTTTAGGGTCTTTTTTATTTATAAAAAAGGATCCCGCCTTTACTGCTTCTTCAACTAACCTGCCGCGTTAGTTTAAATACATATTTTCACAATCTATAAAATGATTTAGCATCATTTCACATCTGTGTTTAAAATTCATTTATACTTATGGAAAAGGTAGTGAGCATTATAAATGAAGAAGAAACTAAAAAGAAACCGAATCCGTTGCATACATTGCAATAATATTATCGAATCAAAAAACACAAATGATTTCAAATTATGCAAATGTGGCGCAGTCGGTATTGATGGTGGTTTAGACTATCCAAAACGCATTTTTGGTTCGAATCCAGCGGAAGAACATTACAAAGAATTGGCAGAATATGAATGACGAGAAGGAACGTGTTTGAATTAAAACATGTTCTTTTATTATTTTACCTCTTTCACGCATATTTGTTGAACTAAAACTCTAAGGTTAATGAATTGTTATCTTTCAAAATGGAAATAATGGATATTGTAATATAAATATTTAGGAAAGCGAGGTCATTCAATGAAAGGACATTTTTACAAGAGAGGATGTACGTGCAAGAAGAAAAAATGTACTTGTGGTTCCAAATGGGCTTTTACCGTCGATATTGGAATAGATCCGATTACTGGGAAAAGGAGGCAAAAGGTAAGAAGCGATTTTATAACTAAAGAAAAAGCTGAATCAGCGGCTGCCGCGCTCATTCATGAGTTAAATCAAGGAATATATGTGGAGGAAACAGACTTGAACTTTTGTGAGTTTGCAAATCAGTGGCTCCCAATCTATAGCGAAGCAAAAGATGTTAAACCCGGAACAATTCGAGTCCGTATTCATGAAATCAATAAGTTGTTGCCCTACTTTTCCCAACTAAAATTGAAGGACATCACAAGAAAGAGATATCAAGATGCTCTGAACGATTTAAAGGCCAGAGAATATTCTGATAGTACAAGGGAGGGAATACATCGAACTGGAAGAATGATTTTTCGGAAAGCATTAGAATTGGAGCTAATCAAGAAGGACCCTACTGAATTTTCTTATCTTAAAAAGGATAAAAAAACAATCGAGCAATTGGAGGAAGAAGAAATACCAAAGTACTTGGAAAAGGAAGAGCTTGCACTCTTTTTAAAAACCGCTAAGGAGCAGGGGTTGGAGTTAGACTACTTAATATTCCTTATCCTCTCCTACACAGGAATACGTGTTGGTGAATTAGTAGCACTCAAGTGGAAAGATATTGATTTCGTGAATCAAACCATCAGCATTACTAAAACGTATTACAATCCCAATAATAATACCGTTCAGTTTCAGTTGGTGACACCAAAAACGAAAAAATCTAGACGAAAAATTGTTGTGGATGAAGATGTGATCAAAGCTTTGAGCCTTCACAAAGAAACTCAAGCAAAAACCATTCAGCAGTTAGGTGATGCTTACAATAATCAAGACTTCATCTTTGCTAAAACAGAGAGACATCCAGGATACCCTATCGTCATTAAAATGGTACAACTCAGGATGGCTAGACTTCTTGCAATCGCAAAAATAAACAAAGACTTAACACCTCACTCATTGAGACATACACACACTTCGCTTTTAGCAGAAGCAGGTGTCGCACTCGAACAAATCATGGATAGACTTGGCCATTCAGATGATCAAATCACCAAGAATGTCTATCTCCACGTAACACAAGAAATGAAAAAAGAAGCTTCCCAAAAGTTTACACAACTCATGAGAAGCCTCGATTATAATCCTCTATGTTAGCAAAATGTTAGCATTTCACTTTCCCCTTACATACAAACCCTTATATATCAAGGGTTTAAGCGGCTTATTACATCATGCCGCCCATACCGCCCATGTCAGGTATTCCGCCACCCATTGCGCCTGCTGGTTCAGGTAGGTCCGCAACAACTGCTTCAGTAGTCAAGAACATAGCTGCAACAGATGCTGCGTTTTGGATTGCATAACGTGTAACCTTAGTCAGGTCAACGATTCCAGCTTCCATCATGTTTACCCATGTACCTTCTGCTGCGTTGAAGCCAATTCCTACTTCTTCGCGTTTCAGACGGTCTACAACGATTGATCCTTCAAGACCTGCGTTGTTAGCGATTTGACGTACAGGCTCTTCAAGCGCACGAAGTACGATTTTAATACCTGTAGCTACATCGCCTTCAGTAGACTCTAGTAATGCTGCTACTTTGCTATAGACATTTACAAGAGCAGTACCACCACCAGAAACGATACCTTCTTCAACAGCTGCACGCGTTGAATTCAATGCGTCTTCGATGCGAAGTTTACGTTCTTTAAGTTCAGTTTCAGTAGCTGCTCCGACTTTGATAACTGCTACGTCAACCTGTTTCGGAGGGATGAGAACCGGCGCTCTGAGGGCCAGGCTCATTGTTTCTCAACAAACGCTTCACAAAAAAGCGAACATTAACAAGGATAACGCGACTGACACAGCGCTGGCAGTAAACAGTACCTGGTAGCTCATGTACTGGGAAACCCAGCACGGAATGATCGCACCTAGCCCGATGACTAGATCGGTTGCAGTCGAAAAAGAAGCATTGGCTAAACCAATACATTCTGGACTAACAAGACGTATCGTTGCTGCCTGAAGTGCAGCTTGCGCGTAACCGAAACCAATCCCATACAAAACCGCCGAAAAAATTGGCCGAGAAACTCAAGACAATCAAAACCAAAATCGTAATTACTAGTGCAGGTATAATGACAAACGTCTCACCGTACCGATCTGGAAGTCTCCCCACAATGGGACGAATCAGGACAAGCGTGGCTACATAAACCAGAAAGAATGTACCTGAATTGATCTTGATCGAGTCGGCAAACAATGGTACAAAGGTGATAATTCCGCCATAAGCGATAAACAGCTATCCTACATCAACCTCACTATATAAAAGGGACCTTTTACCGGCGATATTTTCGCCTATTAACGTATTTACTCCCTTTTTAAAAACAAAGTTACTATCCGAGACAGTCTCCAAGACCGCGTCGGATTTGTTTAATTTCATAAGAAGGGACCCAAATCACTAGAACTTCACCTTATAAAATAAACAAAGCTAATAGTGATTAATAAAGTACCTATAAAGAATAGATAGTTGCTTCCAATACCTACGTTAAATGAGCTTTTATTTAAAACGCTACCGAGTGTAAGGTTAAGGGGAGAGAAAGGCGAAGCCCCCGAAGAATGGCACCATGCAGCAGCTAATAATACTCCGTATGCTAGAGTAGATAAACCAATGGTTTCAGGTGAAATCGATGTCGCTAATAATGTGACAGAAACGATTTGATGTACACCTATGAATGCTAAACTCACTGGTAAAAGTATTAGAATTCCTATTAAGAAGATCAATGATACTTTACCTGCGATCGTATTAATAAAGCTATTAATAAGTAAGTTAACAGGTGTACTCATGACAACAATTCCGAAGAAACCTGCGCTAATAAACAAACTTAATTCGTTTGCTATTTTCGGAAGGGAAAATATAATGTACGTACTTAAATGTTCCTTTAACTTCATTCCCTCCTTAAGGAATAAAAGCCATATCATCGAACCTAATAAACCCATTATTGAAACAAGAACCGTCATTTTTTGACCTGTCGCTTTTTCCAAAATAAACAATAAAATAAAAATACCACTCATGATTATAATCAATTGAATCATATTTTTTCTTTGATCATTCATTCTCTCAAATTGCAGAACCATTTCTTCCGGTAACTCTAGATTCTTATCCTTTTTCAATATAAAGAGAACAACAATATTCCCGAAAACAAAATGTATAATTGCCAAAGTTAATATAAAAGGCCCAAGTGTTGTATAAGGTAGTTCCATAAAGTGAAGAATTATTGCCACAGAGGCAAAATACGGTGACCATACATTTGTTGAGATAAATCCAGTATACATTGCCTTTCCTAAACGTTCGGGTGAAAGACTCGTCTTTTTAAATAAGGGATATAGAACACGGATAATAGCTAGATTCACTACGGAACCAAGAAGAAAAGTTAAAAATGATAATAGTAAAAAAACGGAGGTTGGTTTAGAATGGAGTCTTTTCAACTCCATTTCAATACTGTACAAGTATCCCCCAGCACTAATAGGCATAATTAACATCGGAACAAAGGAAAAAAGACTGATCAGTCCTAAGTTTATAGAAACCGCAGATTTCCAAACATCAAAATCTAAATGGTAATAAAAAAACAATATATGACCAAGAACTAGCATTATCATTGAAATAATTAATGTAGATCTTTTTATAGTTGGAAAAAGAAGGAGCACCATTGTTATACAGCCATAAAGAATAATTGCCGGCATTGGACTACTACTATTAAATAATTGCTGAAATAAAATAGCAAGAGCGATAATAAATATGAATATCCCCTGTACTCTAGCTAAAAGAATGGATTTAGACACTTTATTCTACCCCCTGTTTCTTTTTAGCCCGTCCAAAGCAAATGTCAAATCTCCTTTATTGAATGGGCTAGACTAAGTAAGACAATGAAGTAAAGGTCTTGTAGGACATCACTAACAAGTACGTAAAGAGTCTACAATGACACAAAAAATGAATAACCTTCACAAAAGAATTTAAAAATCAAATCTCACAGATTTATGTGAATAAGAAATCTAGAATCGATATTTTCCCGGAATACGAATTAACAGCCTTGGCGTTCGATAAATGGGTGAAACACGCGGAGGCTTCTAGTTCCTTCAGTGAGAAAGATAACCATACACCCGGAGAGAATGAAGTAATCAATTGTGCAAAGAAAATGAACGCTTGTTGGAAAACGATATCTTAAAGTAAGCCGTGCTGATCATGGGACTAAAATAACTATCTTAACAATCACAAATATCCAATAGCAGTAAGTAAAGTCCTTAAAATACCTAGATGTACTTGCTTTATGACTTTGTAGAGAATCCCCTCAGAAAAAGAGCTGGTCAAGCAGTGAGTTCAATGACCAAGGGCAACTGTTTTTAGTGATCTGATTTATGTACGAGTGAACGAAAAATGGTATTACGTATGCTTATTTGTTTACCTCTTCAGCCAGGAAGTTATAGTCCACAATGCGGACTATACAAAATGGCAGCCTTGCCTAATAAAGCCCTATCTAGCATTGATAGACAACTTGATCCCATTCAGATGTTCCATACAGCTCGTAGAAGTGATTTTAAAAATAAATTATTTGATGAAGCTTTAGGCACATTTACAATGAAGGATGCTCATACTTGAACTTGATGATTATGTTTTCCGGTTTAATAAAATTTAATCTATGAACACTCTGTTATAAAAATACGGTAAAGTCCAAATTACAGTCCTTATAATCTTTGTGCAACTTACTGTTGACATCCCATAATGTGGAAATCTAGATTAAGATTTAATTTCTTTACTTAAATTCAGTTCATACTTCTTAATCGACTCTATGGCTGTACTCATACTACTTTTAATATGAATTCTCATGGCGTTTTCTGCTTTTAATCGATCTCCATTGGTGATATGTTCAAGAATAATTGTATGATCCTCCGTACTTCCATTAAGCCCGGTATTCCCACTAATTATTTCATCGTTATTCATTGTAACCAGCCTACGGTATCTAGTCGTATGATCATTCAACTGACTTAGAATTTTTACTGCCGTTCGATTCCCACTCATTACATACAACTGATCATGGAACTTTTTCCCGTAATAGAGAACTTCTTCGCCATCTTTATATTTGGTCGCTTGTCTAATTCTATGACAATAACTAGAGAGTATTTCAATATCTTCTTTAGTTGCATTCTGAGTAGCTTTATTTGCTATAATTCCTTCTAGATAGCTCCTCACAAGAAACAACTCTTCAGCCTCTTGTACTGTAATAGAAGCAGTTTTTAATCTTCCATTAGGTTGTCTAATGACCAATTCTTCTACTTCTAGCTTTTGTAATGCCTCTCTTAGGGGCGTTTTACTAATATCCAATTCCTCTGCTAGCTTTCCTTCTACTAAATCTTGATCTGGCAAAATTACTCCACTCAGAATCTTGTTTTTTAATTCAGAATAGGCATAATCCTTTGACATCCTTCGTGGCTGTGTCGAACCCATAATGACCCTCCTTAAAGGAATCTGTAATTTTCATCAATAGCTGTATATAGTATAACACGCCTGTTAAATAACTAAATATAGGTGAATTTATTCCGCTGTATTTCCCGGCCGGAACAGGAAATCTACAATTGCATTTTGATATTTCATCACTAATGTCTGCACCAAAAATTTGTGGGTGAAGCTACTGAAGGTTAATTGTCTAACTGCTTTTTCCATATAATTGCTTAACTCTGACTTGGCACGTTACGTCACCAAATACATTTGAATCGAGTTGGTGCATCCGGCGAAGTGAATGCTATCGATACGGCTCAACGTTTTTCCGTAATTGAATGATGAAGTTCTAGCTCTATTCCAGAAAATGATTCAGCCGACTATTTTTTCCGTATGCGTATCCTGTATAAGCATCAATCCATTGTTATCCAAAGATTCTTCGCTGGCAACTCAATCTACCCGTCTCCTCTACTTCGAAGGGCGTCCCCAGTTTCCCGCGTATAAGCGATATGAAGCTTGATTTCGAATCTCTCCTCGTGATAAGGTGTCTAGGTCTTCCCGACGGGAATTGCCGTGGATTTCTCGGGTAGGAGCTTCTGTTCTACTTTCTTGTTTTTTTGCCTGTTTGCATTTGGCAATCAATAAATGAATAAATCTCAGAAAGCTCCATATGGAATGTCACTTGCCTTCTTACTGATGGATGAGTAATTTGCAGGTGAAGGACCAATTGACGCCATCACATACATGAAATTTTCGTGCAACATCCTCATACTAATAATTTTCTACAAGTGGCAGCAATTCTTCTGTTGAAATAAAGGTAGATAAAAGTTTTGAAGTCGTGGCAAACTGCTTCATAGAGGACACCATTCCTACATATCGATGTTCGTTTAGTCATTTTAGATCGTATCAGAATAGGCGTCTTCTTTCTATACTTATATTAGGAGTAATTAACTAATCAACAGACTTGTTAGTACAACAATAACCCTAGAGTATATTCTAGGGTTATTAAAAATCCCAGCGTTTATTAATTATATAAATGACATGAAACCGTATGATCTCCATCATGTACAGTAGGTACTGGTTGCACTTTCGAACACATATCCATTGCTGCTGGGCATCTTGGATGAAATGTGCAACCAGAAGGAGGTTTTACAGCGTTTGGAACATCGCCAGTTAAGATTACCCTTTCTTTAACCTCATCAGGATGCTCTATCGGAACTGCCGATAATAGGGCTTGTGTGTAAGGATGCAATGGTCTATTATACAAGTCTTCTGTTTTAGAAACTTCAACAATTTTCCCGAGGTACATAACAGCTACACGGTCCGAGATATGACGAACAACACCGAGATCATGTGAGATAAAGATATATGTCAGACCTAATTCTTTTTGCAGTTTTAATAGTAGATTAATTACTTGGGATTGTATGGATACATCAAGTGCAGATACGGGTTCGTCTGCAATAATTAGTTCCGGGTTTAAAATCGCCGCCTTCGCAATTCCAATTCGTTGTCTTTGTCCACCAGAAAACTCATGTGGGTAACGATCAATGTGATATTCAGATAATCCTACAGTCTCTAAAATACTAATAACTTTCTCAAGACGTTCTTTAGGTGTAAATAGTTTATGAACGCGTAAAGGTTCAAGTAAAATTTGTCGAACTGTCTTTTTAGGATTTAAAGAAGCATAGGGATCTTGAAAAATCATTTGCATTTTTCTACGAAGTTTCCGCATTTCTTCATACGAAAGCTTAGCAATATCTTGTCCTTCAAAAATAACTTCTCCAGCCGTTGGTTCATTGAGTCTTAGTATTGTTCTTCCTGTTGTAGATTTCCCACAACCACTTTCACCAACAATACTAAAAGTTTCTCCTTTAATAACTTCAAAATTAATACCATCAACAGCCTTAACAACGGAGCTTTCTTTTAACCAACCTCGATCTATCTTATAATGCTGCTTTAAGTCTCTCACTTTCAATATTAGTTCAGACATAAGTTTCTTTCCTTTCTCATAGACTCGTCTTCATATAGCCAACAACGAGATAGTTGATTTTCCAATTTATATAAAGGTGGCTTCTCGGTTTTACATTTTTCCATTACATATGGGCAACGAGCCGCAAATGTGCAACCGGGTGGTAATTCATCCGGTCTTGGGACACTTCCAGGAATAGACACCAATCTTTGCTTTCTTTCATTTGCATTCGTCCCTGGACGTGAATTTAATAACCCTTGTGTATAAGGGTGTTTCGGGTTGTCAAATATCGTTTTTATATCTGCTTGTTCAACAATTAAACCAGCGTACATAATGACAACTTCATCACACATTTCCGCAACTACACCCAAGTCATGGGTAATTAAAATGATAGACATATCTTGTTTGTTTCTAATTTCCTTAATTAACTCCAAGATTTGTGCTTGTATGGTTACATCAAGTGCTGTTGTTGGTTCATCAGCAATTAATAGTCTTGGGTTGCATAGCATAGCAAGACTAATCATCACTCTTTGTCTCATTCCGCCAGAAAGCTGATGAGGGTATTCAGAATAAATCCCTTCGGGTCTTGGTATACCTACCAAAGTTAGCATATCAATAATTTTCTTTTTCATTTCACTCTTATTCAATTTAGTATGTTGTTTAAGTGGTTCACTTAGCTGCTGACCAATTGTAAACACAGGATTTAACGAAGTCATTGGTTCTTGAAAAATCATCGAAATTTCATTGCCTCTTAATTTCCTTAAGGACTTCTCATTCATTTTCGTTAAATCCATTCCATTAAAGTTGATTTCCCCATCTTCTATCTGTGCAAGGGACTTAGGCAAGAGCCCCATAATAGAAAGTGAGGTGACACTTTTTCCACAACCCGATTCTCCAACTAACCCAATCGTTTTACCTCTTTTAACTATAAAATCAATTCCGTCAACAGCTTTAACTACACCGTGGCTTGTATGAAAATAAGTTTTAAGATTGTTTACTTTTAATACAATGTCATTGTCTTGCACTATAAAACCCTCCTTACTTATTGTATTCTGGATCTAGTACATCCCGCAGCCAATCTCCTAATAAGTTAATTCCAAGTGCCGTCACCAGTATCGCAATACCTGGGAATGTGATTAACCACCATGAGCTGAAGATAAAATCCCTTCCCTCACTTAACATATTGCCCCATGCTGGTAGAGGTGGCTGTATTCCGAATCCTAAAAAACTAACACCCGCTTCTGCAATAATATAGTTTGCTGCTTGAAGCGAAGATAAAACAATAATTGGGGTATATAAGTTAGGTACGATATGTTTGAAGATAATTTCCCACCGTGGAACGCCTGTTGCAATACTAGCAATAACAAACTCTTTTTCTCTCAATGCCAGGACTTCACTTCTAACAATACGTGCGTACGCTACCCATCCAGCTACAACTAACGAAATAATAATGTTTTTCAAACCTGCGCCCAGTACTGTACTGATTACCAATACCAATAATATAAATGGAACGCTAAGTGAAACATCTACAATTCTCATAATTACTGCGTCTACCCATCCTCGGAAATAACCAGAAACAATACCGATAATGGTACCGATTAAACCTGCAAAGACAACCGTAACAGTACCAATAACCAAGGATACTTTCGTCCCCGAGATTATTCTAGACAGCATGTCACGTCCTAATTGGTCTGTTCCAAGAATATGTCCTTCCGATAAGGGGGGTAAAAGCTTTTGAGCAAGACTTGAAGCCATTGGATCATAGGGGGTTATAAAGTCACCGAAGACTCCTAAAAAAAGTACGACAACTAAAATTGAGAACCCCATAAAACCTGTTGGACTTTTCATTAGTTCTTTTGAAAAGTAACGTAACTTCGACTTTTTCTTTGCTTTAACTGCTATGACCGCGATTTCTTCTACATCAACATCCGTAGCTTTTCCGACCATTTTAATCTCTCCTTACTTTACTCGAACTTGTGGATTCACGAGGCCATATAATATGTCTGCAAAAAAGTTAATAATAGAAATACTTAAAGCAATGAAGAAGACACCTGCTATGACAACTGGGAAATCTCTTCCCATCAGTGCTTTAATAAGTAATTGACCTAAACCGGGCCATGAAAATACGGATTCAATAATTACAGCTCCACCTAATAACACACCTAAATCTAAAGCAGCAATTGTGATAATGGGAATCAATGTGTTTTTCAAACCATATTTATATAATATCGAAAAGGTTGAAGCGCCTGTGGATTTCACTGTTCTAATATAATCTTTTCGCAATACATCGAGCATTGTAGATCGAGTAAAACGAGCAAATCGCGCAGCACTATGTGCCGCAAGTGTAACTGCTGGCAAAATCAAATGGATAGCAGAGCCTCCACCACCGGAAGGTAGCATTTTAAACATCACAGAAAATACGAGTATTAGTAAGAGTCCCAACCAAAATCCGGGAATTGCTTGACCTAATACTGTAATACCCGTCCCGATTCTGTCATAGATTGTATTTTGTTTGTAAGCCGATATGACTCCTAATGGTATCGCAACCGCTATTGCAACAAATAGGGCTGAAAAGGCCAATTGAAATGTTGCTGGTATTTTGGCAAGAACTATAGACAATGCATCTTGTCTATAGATTAGAGATTCTCCAAAATCACCTTTGGCTACATCTGCTAAAAAACTACCATACTGCACAATGAGGGGGCGATTAAATCCTAATTGTTCACGAAACTGTTCAGCCATTTCCTCCGTTGCATCATCTGGCATATATAAGTACGTAGGGTCACCAGATAAACGGATAATAAAAAATACTAAAGTGATTGTTAGAAAAAGAACAACCAATGTTTGTACTCCTCGTTTTAATATATATCCTAGCATAGGGGTACTCCTTTTCTATGAGCGTGGTATTAGACTCTGCTTAAGAGTCAGTTTAATCGGCTCAATTAAAATTATTTGAGGTCCTTTATTTAAATAAATGATGAAAGAGTAAGGTAAGTCTGCCTTAAAGTCCTTTGAAAATCACTTTATGGCAGACTAGATTTAGTACTACTGAAACAGTGGGTAAATAAACTTGGATTTTATATTTTAATTTATAATACTAATTTTTCCATTTTACATCTGTAAAGATATATCTTTGGTCAACGCGTGGGTGAAACTCTAGGTTTTCATTGATAGCATAGACATCCCCTTGCTGCCATAATGGAACCATTACCGCTTCGTCAGCAGCCCAGTTTTGTAATTTGTCGTAATGCGCTTTACGTTCTGCAACATCCATAATCGAAGAACCATCTATTATGCTTTGTTGGATTTCTTCAGACGGAGTATGAAGCAAGAATGTACTACCTGGTATAAATAAGTTATTCATTGAACCAATAGCATCGAACTGAGTTCCCATACTACTTACATACATTTCTTTAACTTCGTTTTGTGCAATTCTACTTACATGTGTAGCATACTCGTTTACCTGAACAGAAGAATCAAAACCTCCTTCATTTAGTTGCGTAGAGATTGCTTGTGCAACTTGTGCATCCATCGGATATCTACCATTCGTTGTTTCAAGTGTAATTTTCAGTTCACCTGGCTCATATCCAGCTTCCTTTAATAGTTCCTGTGCTTTTTCCGGATTATATTCATATTCTTTAGTTTCTGTATAACCTTCATTAACTACCGAAAGTGGTCCTGTCATCTTTGTACCCTGACCGTTTAATACGAACTCTAATAATTCATCTGTGTTAATCGCATAGTTAGCCGCTTGACGAACCTTTTTATCTGTAAATGGACTGCCTTCTTTATCATTCAGACCAAGATAAATAACTCTGGATGAACTCACTGACTCTATTTTCCCTTCATTACTTTCTTCGATTTTAGCAATGGAGTCTACTGGTAAATTATTCAGCAAATCAATTTCTCCTGCTAAGAATGCAGATAGCCTCGAACTAAACTCTGGAATAACTCTGTAATTAATTTCTTTAATTTCTTGCTCTCCATCCCAATAATCTTCAAATGCTACCATTTTGAAACTTTGGTCTCTTTTCATTTCCACAAATTTATATGGACCAGTTCCAATGGGACTTTCGGCCGCTCCATCCCCAACCTCTTCCATATGTTTAGGTTCCATAATTAGCAAATTATCCGCCAACTTAACAAGTAATGTTGGCATTGGTTCGCTTGTAATAATTTCAAAATTCAAATCATCTATTATTTTGACTTCTTTAATAGGGGCAAAGTGGCCTCTATACCCAGATTGGTTTTTCTCATCCATGACATAGTCTACTGAATATTTAACAGCTTCTGGCGTTAAAACTTCACCGTTATGAAATTTCACGTCTTCACGCAATTTAAATTTCCAAGTCAGATCATCAGTATTTTCCCACTCAGTAGCCAAAAGTGGTGTCATTTCACCATCCGGACTTCTTCCAATTAGTGGTTCAAAAATACTTTTAAGATGCATATCTTTAATAAAGTTTGGATCCGTATTTGGAATAAGCGTGGTTGGACTTGCTTCAATTCCTATATTCAAATTTGTTCGTACTTCATTATTTCCTTTTTCAGCCCCTTTGTCTTTTCCAAAATCTTCGTTTGCTGCAGTACCTGAAGTACAAGCAGATAGAATCAATACAAGAATTAGTGCAAGTGCTATACTTAGGTTTTTAAATTTCTTCACTATTATTGTTCCCCCTCATTCTCATTTGATAGTATTTTTTACACAAAGACTTTAGCATATGGATACTTTTGGAATTATAATCACCTCCTTAGTCCAATAATAGATGGACTTTTGCCAAATTATAATAAAGTTAGTTCTTTTTTGTAGTGAGTTAGGACTTCAACACCATCGTCAGTAACCAAAATATCGTCTTCTATTCTAACGCCACCCACACCTGGTACATAGATACCAGGTTCGATTGTGAAGACCATTCCAACCTTCACAACGTCTTTATTCAAACCATGGATCGAAGGATATTCATGATTGTTCATCCCCATTCCGTGTCCTAGACGGTGTGTAAAGTACCCACCATAACCATTTTCTGTAATAACGTCGCGGGCGATTGTATCTAATTCACCAAATGAGACTCCAGGTTTAACCGCGTTTATTGCCGCTAAGTTCGCTGCCAACACGGTTTCATAAATTTTTTTTCGTTGGTCATTAATTTCTCCGATCCCAAACGTTCTTGTAATGTCAGAGACATACCCATTTTTTAGAACGCCACCATCAATTAGAAGTAGATCGCCTTCTCTTAACGCACGATTTCCAGTACGACCATGTGGCAATGCAGACTTTTCCCCGGATACAACCATTAGCCCACCACCATCAGCACCTAACTTTATTTTCTGGTATTGAATCTCCGCTGCAATTTCATATTCTGTAACGCCCGGTTTAACAATTTTTAATCCTTCAAACAATGCTTCATCGGAAATACGAATTGCTTGTCTTATTCTTGCAACTTCTTCAGGCGATTTAATTACTTTCATTTTTTGAATTTCATCATCTACGTTGATATATATGGAAGCTTCGACAACACTCGCTATCTCTTCAAATCTTGATAATGTGAGATGTTCTTTCTCCAAACCACATTTCCCAGCCTTTTTCTTTGTAAGTCTTCTCAGAATTTCCATAGGGTCCTCATTATCTTTATGTGTAAGCAAGTTTTGGACACAAGATTTACAGCTCGCTTCATTCAAATCCAGCTCTGGAATAATTAATACTGGATCTCCAACCAATGGAATAAATAAGGAAAAAAAACGTTCATGTGGATTCGTGCTGAAACCTGTTAAATAATGAATGGTTCTTGGCAGTGTCAAGAAAACCATATCTAATTCTTCTTCTTCCATATATTCATAGAACTTTTTTATTCTAGACATATTAGTCATTATAATAATCTCCTTATTTTGTTAACAGTTTCCAGGTAATGTTTAATAAAACATTTACACCAATTGGGAGTGCCTCTTCTTTTACTTTAAACTTCGGATGATGATGTGGATAATTCTTTTCCATATCTTCTTCTCCAGCCCCAAGATAGAAGAAGCAACCTGGTGCTTTCTGTAAATATGCGGAAAAGTCTTCTCCACCCATTCCTCTACGAATATCGTCCAAAGCATCTACACCGTATAGTTCAATGACTGTATTCTTCACGACCTCTGTTACTTGTTCATCATTTATGACTGGACGATATCCGTTTTTATATTCAATCTCATAAGTGGCACGATGTGCTTCTGTTATACCTTTGATGATTCTTTCCATCTCAACCGGTATTTCCTCCCTTAACTTCGGATCAAAGCTACGAACTGTTCCACCAATTTCTACAACTCCCGGCGTGACATTATCTGCTGTTCCTCCATGGATTTGCGTAACAGATAATACAACATCATCAATCGGGTCTATATATCTTGATACAATTTGCTGGAGGTTAGTAACTACTTGGGCAGCGATTATTACGCTATCTATATTTTGATGGGGTTTGGCTGCGTGCCCTCCACTTCCTATCACTTTAATTGAAAAACTATCAGGTGATGACAAGACTGGACCAGCTATTACACCAAGCTTTCCTGTCACCATATTTGAACGTACATGCGCACAAATAATTTGATCTACATTTTCCATGACGCCTGCATCGACCATTTGCTGAGCACCACCAGGGAAAAGCTCCTCCGCATGTTGGAATATAAAACGAACTTCTCCTTTTATACTGTCCTTCATGTCCACTAGTATTTTTGCAGTTCCTAGTAACATAGCTGTATGAGCGTCATGACCGCAGGCATGCATGACTCCAGGAGTTTTTGAGATGAAATCTAATTCATTGTCTTCATCAATTGGAAGCGCATCCATATCAGCCCGAATAGCAATAACTTTGCCTGTTTTGGAACCTATTAATCTTGCCATTACACTTGTTTTAGTTGGACGAGTAATTTCCAAGCCACCGAAAGACTCTAATTCAGAGTATACAAAGTTCGATGTTTCTACTTCTTCAAAAGAGAGTTCTGGGTTCTGGTGAAGATACCTTCTCCAACTAATTAACTTGTCCTCAATTTGAGCTACCGCTGTACTAATATCTTTTTCCAATACCTCACACTCCTTATATATAATGTTATAATGTTATATCTGTTCACAATTATCCCTCAATTCAGTTTTCGTGTCAACCACTTTTTTTAACAAAACTATTTGAATCATAGTCTCGAATTAAACGCTATCTACTATAGAAGGTGCTTGACATTTTCTTTAGAAGTGTAAGCCAAATTAATCAGTAAACGCTATCCCCTCTATAAGTTTCTTAATCTTTCGATAGATATGTTATCTCTTTCCTGTTGAGAAATCGTCATTCAATGCCTTGAATATATCCTTAAATCAACTTGTAACCAGATGTCTTTCAATTACATGAAAATAAGTAATTCAAAATAGACTCGTTAATGTAATATTTTCAACAGTTTACTGCGTGTTACTATTATTTATTTCGTTTATACTTTTTCTGTTTTTCAAAAAAACGTTGACAGAATATTTTAATTAGGTAATGATTAGGGTAGTAAATAACATAATAGATTAATAAGTTAACAATATTATATACTTTTTATATTGTAACTTAGAGAATCTTTTTAGGAGGAAATCATGAAAAAGGCATGGAGTACGGATACAAGTATCATTCACTCATTAGATCAAGAAGAACGTCACACAGGTGTCATTTCTCAATCAATTACACCAGCAGTTGCTTATTCTTTCCCAAATGCAGAAAACGCCGCTGCGGTCGTTTTAGGTGAAATCGAAGGAACTTACTATGGTCGATACGGCAACCCGACCACAAAAGAGCTTGAACGTCAAGTGGCAAAATTAGAAAATGGAGAAGCTGCTCTAGGTGTAAGTAGCGGAATGGCCGCAATTTCCATTTCTTTACTTGCTTACCTCCAAAATGGCGATCACGTTCTTGTTACTAAAGACGTTTATGGCGGAACGTTTAGTTTTTTAAAAAACTTAGCTCCCCGCTTCGGAATTGAATACGACTATATTGATTGCACTGATCATGATCTTGTTGAACAATCAATAAAAGAAAATACAAAAGTATTGTATATTGAGACTCCTTCAAACCCCGGGCTAACAGTTCTTGATATCAAAGTACTTTCTGCAATTGCTAAAAAGAACAATTTAACACTCATTATTGACAATACTTTCATGACCCCTTATCTCCAAAAACCATTGGAGATGGGTGCTGATGTTGTTGTCCATAGCGGAACTAAATATATGAATGGACATGGAGATGTTATTGCAGGCTTTATTATTGGTAAGAAAACAGAAGTTGATATGATGAGGAAAAAAATCATGGGTGACTTAGGCCAAAACCTTAACTCTTGGGAGTCTTATTTAATAATGAGAGGGTTAAAAACATTGCCTGTAAGAATGAAGAGGCATTGTGATAACGCGCTAGCTATTGCGATATTTCTTGAACAACACCCTGCGATTAAAATGGTGTCTTACCCAGGACTTCCATCACATCCACAATACGAATTAGCTCAAAGGCAAATGAAAGCTATGGGCGGAATTGTTTCATTTGAAATAAAAGGTGGTCTATCAAGTGGGCAACAATTTATCGACAATCTAAAGCTTGGGTTAATCTCATTTAGTCTTGGCGATCCAGAAACATTAGTGCAGCACCCTGCATCAATGACACACTCATCAATTCCATCAGAAGAACGTATTAAATATGGAATCTCCGATGGACTAATTAGACTTTCAGCAGGATTGGAAGATACAGTAGATATCATTGCAGATTTAAAACAGTCTTTGGAGAAAATCACCAAAACAAAAATGAAAGAACTACAACACAATTAATTCTATGCGCAGCATTTCACCTAAAAATTAACTCGTTTCAAAAAAATATCTAGTGAGAAAGGAAGATTTTTTATGACTCAATCGAATACTATTACTACCTCTACAGCCACAGAAAGACTTCAAGCAGTTCTAAATGGAGAGAACATCGATCAACCGCTAATTAGCCTTTGGAAGCACTTTCCTTTGGATGACCGCACGCATGACGCATTTGTTGAACGTACAACCAAATTCCAAGAAGAGTTAGATCTTGATTTCATTAAACTTAGCTATAACGGTTTATATGGTGTTGAAGATTGGGGCACAGCTATTAAATGGCCTACAGATCCACAAGATGTCGGAAGAGTAACTGACTATCCCATTAAATCCGTTAAAGACTGGAATAATCTTAATACTTTACTATTAGAAGGTGGAGCTTTAAAAAGAGAGCTAGATTATACAAAAGAAATTGTCGATAAATATAAAGGGAGAGTTCCTATTGTTGCAACTATTTTTAGTCCTCTAACGATTGCATGGAAACTATGCGGTGTAGAACTATTAGACCACTTAAAAGTGAATAGCGATGATTTGCATAGGGGTTTGGCTATCATTACGAACACTACAAACAACTTTGCTAAAGAATTAATCAAAATCGGGGTAGATGGCTTCTTCTTTGCATCACAAGTTTCTGACTTTGACAAAACAACTTGGGAAAGTTATGAATGCTTCGGAAAACGATACGATTTAATTATTTTGGATGAAATTAAAAAAAATACTTGGTTTAACATCTTACACATTCACGGATTAAGCCCTATGTTCAATGAACTCAAAGACTATCCTGTTCAAGCAATCAACTGGCACGATCGTACATCTAACGTTACCTTAAAAGACGCTAGAGCTTTAACAGATAAGATCTTAATTGGTGGAATTGAAGAGAATAAAGTACTTGCGAATGGTACTGCGGAAGAACTGACAGCCCACTTCCAAGATGCATTAGCTCAAGTAGGTGATAACAAAATCGTTTTCGGACCTGGATGTGTAGTTCCTTTAAGTATTCCAGAAGAGCAATTGAAACTCGCAAGAAACATAGTATCTAAACTGGAAGTGGGATTATCCATTAACTTCTGACAACCGGATAGGAAGAAATGATGAACTCCCTATCCTACAAACCGCCCTACGTATGGATATCTACTCGGCAGTTCAATTAAGATTGATGACACAAAGATTCATCACATGCAGATATACTTTAGAGCGCTTGAGTATTCCTAATGGAATTCTCAAGCGCTCTATGTAGTATTTGGTGTTTGGTGTTTGGCTTTAGTTTTCCATTAATAAATGAAGTTACTGATTTCGTAACCAGCTCCCCTTCTTTTACTACGTTACACAAAATCCTCCATTATTCGTGTAACAAACAAATTTATGCCCTATCCTCTACAATATTACAATATATCGCATTGTTACATTAATATATTTTTATGCCGTATCATCTTCTGGTTATACTTAAATGGCTTCTTCAACGTTAATTACGCTTAGCTCAAGGCAATAGTCGATAAACAGCCCTAATGTCCTCTCATAGTTTCCAATGTTCGTCTGCGCTGTGTTCTTACACTTTCTGTCTGGTAAAAAGCCTTGATATGAAAATTTTAAAAAGCATAAAAAATAACCACCTCTCCAATTTTCTGAGAAGTGGTTATTCCTATACTAATTAATTATGAACTAGACAGCTTCACAAAATAGCTTGTGAAGAGAATTACATCATGCCGCCCATACCGCCCATGTCAGGCATTCCGCCGCCCATTGCGCCTGCTGGTTCAGGAAGGTCCGCAACTACTGCTTCAGTAGTCAAGAACATAGCTGCAACAGATGCTGCGTTTTGGAGTGCATAACGTGTAACCTTAGTCGGGTCAACGATTCCAGCTTCCATCATGTTTACCCATGTACCTTCTGCTGCGTTGAAGCCAATTCCTACTTCTTCGCGTTTCAGACGGTCTACAACGATTGATCCTTCAAGACCTGCGTTGTTAGCGATTTGACGTACAGGCTCTTCAAGCGCACGAAGTACAATTTTAATACCTGTAGCTACATCGCCTTCAGTAGAATCTAGTAATGCTGCTACTTTGCTATAGACGTTTACAAGAGCAGTACCACCACCAGAAACGATACCTTCTTCAACAGCTGCACGCGTTGAGTTCAATGCGTCTTCGATGCGAAGTTTACGTTCTTTAAGTTCAGTTTCAGTAGCTGCTCCGACTTTGATAACTGCAACGCCGCCTGCAAGTTTAGCAAGACGCTCCTGCAATTTCTCTTTATCGAATTCAGAAGTTGATTCTTCAAGTTGAACACGGATTTGGTTAACGCGTGCCTGAATGAGTTCTGAATTGCCGCTGCCTTCAACGATTGTCGTATTGTCTTTTGTAACAACAACTTTCACTGCATGACCAAGTTGTGAAATATCAGCTGATTTAAGATCAAGACCTAGATCTTCAGTGATAACTTCCCCACCAGTTAAAGTTGCAATGTCTTCAAGCATCGCTTTACGGCGATCTCCGAAGCCTGGTGCCTTAACAGCAACAGCATTGAATGTACCACGTAGTTTGTTCACAACAAGTGTTGCAAGTGCTTCGCCTTCAACGTCTTCTGCAATCATAAGAAGTGGCTTACCTTGTTGAACTACTTGCTCAAGAACAGGAAGAATTTCTTGGATGTTCGTAATCTTTTTATCAGTGATCAAGATATACGGATTTTCCAAAACTGCTTCCATTTTATCTGTATCGGTTGCCATGTATGCAGATGCATAACCACGATCAAATTGCATTCCTTCAACAACGTCTAGTTCAGTCGTGAAGCCTTTTGACTCTTCTATCGTAATGACGCCGTCATTGCCAACGCGCTCCATTGCTTCAGCAATGAGTTTCCCAACTTCTTCGTCTCCAGAAGAAATAGATGCAACTTGTGCAATTTCTTCTTTTCCTTCGATTTCATTGGAGATTTCTTGAAGGCCTTCAACAGCAGCTATAACCGCTTTTTCGATTCCTTTACGGATTCCGACAGGGTTAGCACCTGCAGTAACGTTTTTGAGTCCTTCGCGGATCATTGCTTGCGCTAGAACTGTTGCAGTTGTTGTACCGTCACCAGCGATTTCGTTCGTTTTAGACGCTACTTCAGCCACAAGTTTTGCACCCATGTTTTCGAACGCATCTTCAAGTTCGATTTCACGTGCAATTGTTACACCGTCATTTGTAATAAGCGGTGAACCAAATTTTTTCTCAAGAACGACGTTACGTCCTTTAGGTCCAAGCGTTACTTTTACAGCGTTTGCCAATGTATCGACCCCACGTAGCATTGCGCTTCGTGCGTCTTCGTTGAATTTAATTTGTTTAGCCATTTATAAGTACCCTCCTGATTTTTCGTGTATTTTTAAACGAGCTGTGCATCAGTCTATTAGCCAATAATCGCTAAGATGTCACTTTCACGCAAGATCAGATATTCATTACCTTCATGTTTGATTTCAGTGCCTGCATATTTTGAGAAGAGGATTCGATCTCCTTCTTTAACTTCCAATTCGATACGTTGTCCGTTTTCAAGAACGCGTCCAGTACCTGTAGCAAAAACTTTACCTTCTTGCGGTTTTTCTTTTGCAGAGTCCGGTATAACAATACCGCTTGACGTTTTTTCTTCTGCCTCGATTAGCTCGATAACAATACGGTCACCTAATGGTTTCAACAATTGAAACAACCTCCTCAGATAATATCTCCCTTTTAGCACTCGATAGACATGAGTGCTAATACATTTCTAATCATAATGAACATTTGCATATATTGCAAGTGAAATACTCCGAACATTTTCTCTTTGCTTATCTCGCCCTAAACAGCTAAAATTGACCTCAACCACAGTTGAAAGGGTGGCGTTACATGAAGAATTGGAAAATCTCTCTCGCTTTATTAATCACTTACATCCTGATGCATGTAAGCAGCATCTTTTTATCAGAGGGCTTATTCTTATACTTTCCTTGGGATGAGCAATTCACTAAACAGGATATGGCATATCGGGCAAGTTCTTGGACTCTTTTCACCGTTAACTTAATTGCAGCTATCATTTTCCTGGTATTAATCGTACCGAAGAAAAACTTCTTTCAAGTTTTCAAAGGAAAAAAATCTTCCATTGGCAATTCGGTTCTTTGGGGATTCATTGGCTTCTTTCTAGCATTGGGAGGACAAATGCTGGCTGGTGCTATCGAGGTTGCAATTGGAATAGAACCAGGATCCGATAACACTGCAATCCTTTCCGACATCGCGAAAGTGTCACCAATCATCATCCTATCAATCGTACTATTCGCACCATTCCTGGAAGAAATCATTTTCAGAAGGGTTGTCTTTGGAGGGGTTTATCAAAAAACGAATTTCTGGATTGCAGCCATTGTCAGTGCTTTAGTGTTTGCTGCTGTTCATAATGAATTCGAACACCTTCTAATCTATATGATGCCCGCTTTCGTATTCTCTTACTTGTATTACCGGACGAAACGCATACTGACACCAATGATTGCCCATTTACTAATGAATGGATTTGTCGTTGTCCTCAATTTAAACATTGAGAAGATACAACAATGGCAAGAGGATTTGAAACAAGCCATAATCTTCTTTATGCACTAAAAAAGTCTTCCACATCCCTACTTAGGGTTGTGGAAGACTTTTTTCATTTCTGCTGTCGCTCATTAACTTCATCAATCTGACGTTGTTGTTCAGCTTTCGCCTCTTCGAATTGTCGCTGCTGTTCAGCCTTCAAGTATTTTCTGTGACCAAAACGTGAAATGAAAATACTAATTTCATAAAGCGCAAATAATGGAACTGTAACGAACATATGAGACAACAAGTCAGGTGGTGTAATGAACGCCGCAATTACAAATAGAACAAAGTATGCATATTTCCGTATCTTCACAAGTGTCGTCGGATCCAAAATACCAAGTCTTGTTAAAAATAACAAGACCACCGGTAGCTGAAAAACAATACCGAATGGAATTAACAGTTGGAAAAGGAACGTGAAATACTCATTAATGCCGATTGTCTGGGTTATATCGAGCTCCGTGGATAAATTCATCATGAATTTCATCACATAAGGTAGCAGGACGAAATACGAAAACGCAATACCACCAACAAACAAGAAAAATGTAAACGGAATATAATTCAATGTTGCGCGCCGCTCAGTTTCATGCAACCCGGGTGAGATAAAGGACCATAATTGGTACATAAGCACAGGTGAAATGACGATGAATGCGATAAAGACAATCACTTTCACGTAAATCATAATCGGGTCAAGTACATTGAACGCATTTAAGGCAATATTATGTGCTTCTCCATCATTTTGCAGGAACTGAATAAGTGGTTTTGCTACAAAAAAAGCTCCCACTACGGCTACAACAAAGAAAACGACGATAACCATCAGCCGTTTTCTAATTTCATCTATATGCTCAATGACTGTTAAGTTTTTTTCTATCATCGGACAGACATCCTAACTTACTTCAGTTCTTCTTTCTTGTCTTCAACTTTTTTTACATCGTCGTCTTCTACAAGACCTTTTGTCGCATGTTTGAATTCACGCAATGACGAACCGAAGGCTTTCCCGATTTCAGGCAGTTTCTTGGGACCGAATACGAGCAAAGCAATAACAGCAATGATAATCAGACTTCCTGGACCTGGCATCTCGGACACCTCCTTCTTAAAACTAGGGATTGAACTCAATCCTTCTTGTGTCTATTTTACACGAATGGTGACTGAAATACTATTTACAAAGCATTACATATGTGAATCTTTTACGTCGTTTTTAATAAAGTAAATAAGTGTTTGTAACTCGACAGACAAATCGATTGTATGAACCCGTAACGAGTCGGGGACCGTCAGCCGAACCGGAGTAAAGTTAAGAATTCCTTTCACACCGATAGTAGCAAGCTTATCAGTCACTTCTTGGGCTACACGTGAAGGCACAGAAAGAATGACAAGCTCGATTCCTAATTCCTTGATTTTATCCTCAATCGTATCAGGATGAAAAACTGGAATTCCACTCATCTCTGTCCCTTCATGCGTACCTTTCGGATCGAATGCAATGATGATTCGTGTATTGTGATTTTTATGGAAATTATATTTCAAAAAAGCGTTCCCTAAACTACCAACGCCAATGAGCGCTACATCTGTTACTTCATCCTGATCGAGTGCCTGACGAAAAAAGTCGACAAGATAATGTACATCATACCCGTACCCTTTACGGCCAAGTGCGCCAAAATGTGAAAAATCACGTCGAATCGTCGCAGCATCAATTTTCATAGCTTCGCTTAATTCACTGGATGATACTCGTTTCTTCCCTGAATTCGCGAAATTTTGAAGGAACCTATAATATAAAGGCAAACGTTTGGACGTCGCCTGTGGAATTTTGATTGTTTCCCCTATCATGTTAACCCTCCTGAGTGTATCTAAAGGCGATTCTATCGTACAGTAGATAATGAATGTTGTAAAGTCGACCGTTGCACGCTTGACGCCATTCATTTAAACTGAAGAGGAATAGAGGTGCTTTATTTGATCGTATTACAAGTGAACGGACTAACAAAATCATTTTCAGGAACAGATATATTAGAAAACGTAAAGCTCGAAGTTCAACATCGCGACCGCGTCGCACTTGTTGGCCGCAATGGGGCTGGAAAATCGACATTACTTAAAATAATCGCTGGTGAAATGAGCGCTGATTCGGGTGATTTAATCGTCCCTAAAGATATCCGGATTGGGTATCTTGAACAGCATTCAGGTATCGACTCTGTATTGACGGTTTGGGAAGAGATGATGACTGTATTCGAACCACTCCATAGCATTGAAAGGCGGCTTCGATCGCTTGAAGGGCTTATGGCAGATTCCTCTGTCTACGACAACCCGAGCGACTATGAACGCGTCATCAAAGAGTACGATGCTCTACAAATCGAATTCAAAGATTCTGGTGGCTATCAATATGAATCTGATACTCGTTCGGTGCTTCATGGGATGCGTTTTTATCCTGAGGATTATAGCAAAAATGTCAATCTTCTTTCCGGTGGTCAGAAGACACGATTGGCACTTGCTAAAATGCTGCTTAGTAAACCGGACCTCCTCATCCTTGATGAACCGACAAACCATTTGGATATCGAAACGCTCGGCTGGCTAGAGAAATACCTAGTGTCTTATGAAGGCGCAATCTTAATCGTCTCCCATGACCGCTACTTCTTAGATGAAATCGTGACAATCGTCTACGAAGTATCGAGAAAAAAAGTAGCGAAGTATACAGGAAACTATAGTGCGTATCTTGACGAAAAAGCGAAAAACTATGAACGTGATCAAAAACTTTATGTCAAGGAAATGGGTGAGAAGGCCAAACTTGAGGATTTCGTTCAGCGCAATATTGCGCGAGCATCGACATCAAAAATGGCGAAAAGTCGCCGCAAAACGCTCGAAAAAACTGACTGGATGGGCTCTCCTGATGGCAATGAGAAATCCGCAAACTTTACCTTCTCGATTGATCGTCCCAGCGGAAATGATGTACTAGCACTGGAAGATGTAGCAGTCGGTTATGACAGTATACCGGTTTCAACTGGTATCGGCTTGCGTGCCTACAAACAAGACCGCATTGCACTTATCGGACCTAACGGGGTCGGGAAATCAACAATTTTGAAGACCATCGTCAAGTTCCAAGAACCACTAGCAGGCAAAATTCGTTATGGTACAAATGTTCAATTTGGCTATTACGACCAAGAACAAGCGACACTTATCGGAACTGGAACCGTTCTTCAGGAACTTTGGGATGATTGGCCGATGATGAATGAAAAAGATGTTCGTTCAGTACTTGGACGTTTTTTATTTACCGGCGAAGATGTTGAGAAGCCTGTCACTTCCCTATCAGGTGGAGAAAAAGCTCGATTATCACTTGCTAAATTAATGTTACAAAAGTCAAACACGCTTATCCTCGACGAGCCAACGAACCATCTTGACTTGGATAGCAAGGAAATTCTTGAAAATGCATTGGATGACTTCCCGGGCACCCTCATCTTCGTGTCGCATGATCGGTACTTTATCAACCGCATCGCAACAAAAGTAATCGACATTAGCGCAACAGGTACAACCGAATACCTCGGTGATTATGATTATTTCATTGAGAAAAAACTGGAACAGGAAGAGTTGCTTGCCGACTCAAATGCCGCTAAAGCAGCTGCAACTCCTGTCATTGAAAGAAAAAATGATGATGATAAAGAACTAAAAAGGCAGGAAAGAAGACTGACTAGAGCTATTGACGAAGTCGAATCACAACTTTCTGTTTTGGAAGATGAAATAGTAGCACTTCAAGATGAACTTTCCACTCCTGAATTTGCAGACGATCATGTGAAATTAATGGAGTTACAGGCACAGATTGATGCACTTCAGGCACAGCATGACAGCAAATCAGAAAATTGGCTTGGACTTCAAGAAGAACTAGAGGAATTATAAAATGAGCGTAAACGTCATGTTAAACCAGAACCAATGGTTTATCGTGACGTTTTGTCATTTCTTGCTGTCGTAACCTATCAAATAAAAGTACGAAACGATATTCTCTTAAAAAGAGTTTCCACAGTTTTATCCACACATAGAATGTAGTTATACTTGTAATCCACTGTTATTATCCACACTATCCACAAAAAATGTATTTCTTATACACATAGTTATCCTCCAACCACTGTTACTAAATGTGCATATACAATTGTTATGCACAGCTTATCCACAATTGTGCATAAGTACGAATGTTCCCTATTGACATCTTCAAAAAAATCGGGATAAAAAAACACGAAAGTTGTCACAATATGACGACTTTCGTGTTTTTACTTATTTATTGTTTCCATGAAACAAGGGACATGCCAGGCTTACCATTCATAGCAAGATTTCCGCGTATTCCGTCTATAAACATAGCCGATCCCGCTGCAGCAATCATTGCCGCATTATCTGTACATAGTATGATTGGTGGAACGTAAAAAGGTATCTCTTCTTTCTTAAATGTTTCTTCAAGAGAAGAACGTAACCCTTTATTCGCTGCTACCCCGCCAGCCGCAATTACCTGTTTCACCCCGAACTCTTTCGCTGCCCTTAACGCTTTAGTAGTCAGCACTTCAACGACACTCGCCTGAAAACCAGCCGCGACATGAGAAGGGTTTACAGCCTCACCACGTTGCGCAAGATTATGCTTATAGTTAATCACTGATGATTTAAGACCACTAAAGCTAAAGTCATAAGAACCCGGCTCTAGCCAAGCTCGCGGGAATTCAACTTGTCCATCACTTTCAGCTGCCAACTTATCGATTTGAGGACCACCCGGGTAAGGGAGGCCCAGTACACGAGCTACTTTATCATAGGCTTCACCAGCAGCGTCATCACGTGTTTCTCCAACCAGTTTAAACGAACCATGCCCCTCCATTATTACCAGCTCTGTATGGCCCCCTGAGACGATGAGTGCAAGAAGCGGGAACTCCATAGGTTGCATTAGTTGGTTAGCATATATATGTCCCGCAATATGATGAACGCCAATAATCGGTAGACCATTGGCAAAGGCAAATGCTTTTGCAGCATTAACCCCAATCAACAAGGCCCCAACTAAACCAGGTCCTTCTGTCACAGCAACGGCGTCAAGATCCGCAGGTTCTAGTTCAGCATTCGCAAGTGCTTCTTCAATTACTAGTGTAATTTGTTCAACATGGTGTCTCGAGGCAATTTCCGGTACTACTCCGCCAAATCGTTTTTGGCTAGTAATTTGAGATGCTACGACATTCGATATAATTTCCGTTCCATTTTTCACGATGGATGCAGCTGTTTCATCACAGCTCGTTTCAATTCCTAATATATAGATATCTTTTGTCATTTGAATTCCACCCACATGACGAGCGCATCTTCATGGTCGTCCGTATAATAGTTTTTCCTAATTCCGCCGTCCTGGAACCCAAGCTTACGGTAAAGGTTTTGAGCCGTAGTATTGGTCATCCGCACTTCCAGTGTCATTAACCGGACTTTTTTTTCTATACAAAGTGCAATCGCTTCTTTCATCAGAGCTTCGCCGATGCCATTGCCCCTTAAATGCTTCCGTACCGCAACATTCGTAATATGACACTCATCCAGTACGATCCACATTCCGCAATGCCCAATCACTTCTTCTTCAAAGACTGCAACAACGTAATGCGCATAGTCATTTCCAGTCATTTCGTGCTCAAAAACTTCTGCAGTCCATGGTGTCGCAAATGCTTCCTTTTCGATTTCAACAACAGAAGGAATATCTTCTATTCCCATCTCTCTATAACTAATCTCTTTATCCACGATCATTGTCCTTCCCCTGCTCTTTTAACCAATTTGCCTCAGCTTCAGCAATACGTCGATATTCCGGAACAAATGCATGTATATCCGTTTCTGCTTCTGATTGCAAGGCAATATAAATAAGTGAAGAGGCTCGTGGTAGATTAAACTGAAGAGGCGCTAGAACTGCACGTTGTCCAAGCTGCTCAATAAGTTTTTGCTCATGCATTGCTATATCTTTTCCAACGAATAAAATAGGACTACTATGCTGCTCAAGCAAGTGTACCAACTCTTCCAAAGAGTAATGGCCATCCTCAATAACTTCAGTAAGCTTTCCTGCATCAAATTGATAAACGCCAGCATAGACATTGTCCCGTCTTGCATCGACAATTGGACAAACCAAACCATTGAAGAATAATGCATTTGCCGCTAGTGCTTTTAATGTGGATACGCCAACAAGAGGTTTACCAAGTGTCCAAGCAAGTGTCTTCGCTATCGTCACTCCGATTCGCACCCCTGTATAAGAGCCTGGCCCTTCTGAGACTGCAATTGCATCAATATCCGCCGGTACTAACCCTGCTTGTTCCAACAGCTCCTCAATTGCTGGCATAGCACGTAGCGAGTGGTTAATAGCCATCGCTGAAGTTCCTTCTATTAATAGTTCGCCATCTTTCACAAGTGCAACTGAAATGGGCGTGTTAGCCGTATCTATACCTAGCCAGATCATAAGAAAATCCCCTCGCAAATCTTTTCATATCTTTCACCTATTGGCGTGAATATAATCATCCGGTTATCTCCGCCACCGTGAACTAGCTGAATTTCCAGACGTTCTGCCGGCAAATCATCTTTAATAAGATGCGCCCACTCGATAACAGATATTGCATCTCCATAAAATAGTTCATCCCAGCCAAGATCCTCATCGCTGCCAGCTAAGCGATAGACATCGAGATGATTGAGTGGGTAATTACCTTCGTACTGTTTGATGATTGTGAATGTCGGACTGTTAACCGTGCGTGTAACGCCCAGTCCTTTTGCAAGCGCCTTTGTAAATGTCGTTTTACCTGCACCTAAATCGCCTTCAAGCGTAAGTACATCCGGTGGTGTAAGGAGTGCTGCAAGTTTCGTTGCAATTAGCTCTGTCTCCTCGACAGAATTTACTTCTATTTTCTGAGTCATAGATTATTTCCTTTCTGCTTCTTTGTTATAGTGTACCGAAAACATGTTATATCAGAAAGTATCTACCCTTGATAGATGTGTTTTCGTAGTAAATGATCTTTATTTCTCATAGAGTGTTGTTTACTTTGCTGAAAACGTTGTCTTCTTTTACGATAACATTGTTTAGTTTCTCAAGAGTGTTGCTTACTGCTTTTTTTAAAAAGCATTTTAGTTAAACCTTAGAATTCTATATACAAAAAAACCAATCCCGGAATTAATCCCTAGAATCGGTTCTGAATTTAAAATTTAATGGCGGTCCCGACCGGGATCGAACCGGCGATCTCCTGCGTGACAGGCAGGCATGTTAACCGCTACACCACGGGACCTAAATATGTAGTAATTTTCGACTTTTTAATTAACTTCATCACATTTATGTCGAAAGTAAATATGTGAGACCGGCGACGTCCTACTCTTGCAGGGGGAAACCCCAACTACCATCGGCGCTGAAGAGCTTAACTTCCGTGTTCGGGATGGGAACGGGTGTGACCTCTTCGCAATCGTCACCAGACCTACATCATCTTTTCTCAAAGACAATACTTAGTATAGCACGTCTTACGATAATTACAAGAACTATTTTTATGGACGGTTCTAATTCGTTCATAATGAATGAAATAAGCATCATTATTGATGAATAAGGATGATAAAACTCTTTTCAAATACCGTTAAGTCCCCTATTTATTAGAATCTACTTCCTTACTATAGCGTACCTAGATTGAATTGCCTCAAAGTTCATTTATCTTTTATTTCGCAATACAAAAAATCGACTCCGGAATTAATCCCTGGAATCGGTTCTGAATTTAAAATATAATGGCGGTCCCGACCGGGATCGAACCGGCGATCTCCTGCGTGACAGGCAGGCATGTTAACCGCTACACCACGGGACCTTAACATGTAATAACTTTCGACTTTTCAATTAACTTCACCACATTTATGTCGAAGTATAAATGTGTGAGACCGGCGACGTCCTACTCTCGCAGGGGGAAACCCCCAACTACCATCGGCGCTGAAGAGCTTAACTTCCGTGTTCGGGATGGGAACGGGTGTGACCTCTTCGCAATCGTCACCAGACTCTTTGAGCTTGTTCGCTCAAAACTGAATAAAACAGACATTGTGCTACACAGAATCAGGGTAATCAAGCCCTTTTCAAAATTGGTTAAGTCCTCGATCGATTAGTATCCGTCAGCTCCACACGTCGCCGTGCTTCCACCCCAGACCTATCAACCTCATCTTCTTTGAGGGATCTTACTTACTTGCGTAATGGGAAATCTCATCTCGAGGGGGGCTTCATGCTTAGATGCTTTCAGCATTTATCCCGTCCATACATAGCTACCCAGCGATGCCTTTGGCAAGACAACTGGTACACCAGAGGTATGTCCATCCCGGTCCTCTCGTACTAAGGACAGCTCCTCTCAAATTTCCTGCGCCCGCGACGGATAGGGACCGAACTGTCTCACGACGTTCTGAACCCAGCTCGCGTACCGCTTTAATGGGCGAACAGCCCAACCCTTGGGACCGACTACAGCCCCAGGATGCGATGAGCCGACATCGAGGTGCCAAACCTCCCCGTCGATGTGGACTCTTGGGGGAGATAAGCCTGTTATCCCCGGGGTAGCTTTTATCCGTTGAGCGATGGCCCTTCCATGCGGAACCACCGGATCACTAAGCCCGTCTTTCGACCCTGCTCGACTTGTAGGTCTCGCAGTCAAGCTCCCTTATGCCTTTGCACTCTACGAATGATGTCCAACCATTCTGAGGGAACCTTTGGGCGCCTCCGTTACTCTTTAGGAGGCGACCGCCCCAGTCAAACTGCCCGCCTGACACTGTCTCCTGCCCCGATAAGGGGCATGGGTTAGAAGTCCAATACAGCCAGGGTAGTATCCCACCAACGCCTCATCCGAAGCTAGCGCTCCGGAATCCAAGGCTCCTACCTATCCTGTACAGGCTGCACCGGAATTCAATATCAGGTTACAGTAAAGCTCCACGGGGTCTTTCCGTCCTGTCGCGGGTAACCTGCATCTTCACAGGTATTATAATTTCACCGAGTCTCTCGTTGAGACAGTGCCCAGATCGTTACGCCTTTCGTGCGGGTCGGAACTTACCCG
>NZ_CP014616.1:15000-17500 GCF_001590685.1 Sporosarcina psychrophila | reverse complement strand
AGCTGTTACAGCAAGGGGATTTATCCCTGAGTCCCTGATTTCACGCTGCCAAGAAAAGCCTCTAGCGAGGCGGGAGGTGCCTGTACCGCAAACCGACACAGGTAGGCGAGGAGAGAATCCTAAGGTGATCGAGAGAACTCTCGTTAAGGAACTCGGCAAAATGACCCCGTAACTTCGGGAGAAGGGGTGCTCTGGTAGGGTGTTAAAGCCCGAGAGAGCCGCAGTGAATAGGCCCAGGCGACTGTTTAGCAAAAACACAGGTCTCTGCAAAACCGCAAGGTGAAGTATAGGGGCTGACGCCTGCCCGGTGCTGGAAGGTTAAGAGGAGAGGTCAGCGCAAGCGAAGCTTCGAATTGAAGCCCCAGTAAACGGCGGCCGTAACTATAACGGTCCTAAGGTAGCGAAATTCCTTGTCGGGTAAGTTCCGACCCGCACGAAAGGCGTAACGATCTGGGCACTGTCTCAACGAGAGACTCGGTGAAATTATAATACCTGTGAAGATGCAGGTTACCCGCGACAGGACGGAAAGACCCCGTGGAGCTTTACTGTAACCTGATATTGAATTCCGGTGCAGCCTGTACAGGATAGGTAGGAGCCTTGGATTCCGGAGCGCTAGCTTCGGATGAGGCGTTGGTGGGATACTACCCTGGCTGTATTGGACTTCTAACCCATGCCCCTTATCGGGGCAGGAGACAGTGTCAGGCGGGCAGTTTGACTGGGGCGGTCGCCTCCTAAAGAGTAACGGAGGCGCCCAAAGGTTCCCTCAGAATGGTTGGACATCATTCGTAGAGTGCAAAGGCATAAGGGAGCTTGACTGCGAGACCTACAAGTCGAGCAGGGTCGAAAGACGGGCTTAGTGATCCGGTGGTTCCGCATGGAAGGGCCATCGCTCAACGGATAAAAGCTACCCCGGGGATAACAGGCTTATCTCCCCCAAGAGTCCACATCGACGGGGAGGTTTGGCACCTCGATGTCGGCTCATCGCATCCTGGGGCTGTAGTCGGTCCCAAGGGTTGGGCTGTTCGCCCATTAAAGCGGTACGCGAGCTGGGTTCAGAACGTCGTGAGACAGTTCGGTCCCTATCCGTCGCGGGCGCAGGAAATTTGAGAGGAGCTGTCCTTAGTACGAGAGGACCGGGATGGACATACCTCTGGTGTACCAGTTGTCTTGCCAAAGGCATCGCTGGGTAGCTATGTATGGACGGGATAAATGCTGAAAGCATCTAAGCATGAAGCCCCCCTCGAGATGAGATTTCCCATTACGCAAGTAAGTAAGATCCCTCAAAGAAGATGAGGTTGATAGGTCTGGGGTGGAAGCACGGCGACGTGTGGAGCTGACGGATACTAATCGATCGAGGACTTAACCAATTTGGAAAAGGGCTTGATTACCCTGATTCGTGTAGCACAATGTCTGTTTTATTCAGTTTTGAGCGAACAAGCTCAAAGAGTCTGGTGACGATTGCGAAGAGGTCACACCCGTTCCCATCCCGAACACGGAAGTTAAGCTCTTCAGCGCCGATGGTAGTTGGGGGTTTCCCCCTGCGAGAGTAGGACGTCGCCGGTCTCATTGAAAGGTCATTACCTTATAGGTAGTGGCTTTTTTTGTGTTTATTTTTAATTTTCAATAATGATTTGAGGTCGTGTTTGGCGATAAGTATAAAGTCGAAACATTCGCCTATCGTCAAAATGTGAATCTGACCTTATACTATGTTATGACTGTTAATTAACCACTATCTTAAATAAAGCACCTGTAAGAAATGCACAAAAGTCTACATGTAACCTTGTCCAGTTCCGGCTTGCTTTGGACGATATGATCACGCCACCTTTACCGCGAGTTAAAGGTGGCTGGAAATGAATGCTTCACCCCAGCCACATCTTTTTGGGAGGAATTTCAATTCATTTCTCCTTGGTCATCCTGTTACGATTATCTGTCCATCGCATACCTCCAAAGTTCAAATGAAAAATGCAACTATTTTGGAAGAGGAACGAATAACTGTCTTTCTAGAGAGGAAAGTGGTTATGCACTTGTTCCCAAAAGCTTTAGCACTTCGCATACTAGAATGTTTGGAGAGTGACGGATGAACGACCACCCTACATAGCAGAAATCCCTATAATGGGTACAGTAGTCATTCAGTCCAAATCAACCCAACAGCACCTGTAGATGGGGCTTCTAGTGTTTAATCGTAAAAGTAAGCAGTCATTACTGGTTAACTGTGGGTAATCAACACATGTGGTACTATGTTATATTTTAAAGTTGATTTAATGAAAATTAAAATAGACTTGGATCTACAATAGTAGATCCAAGTCTATTTCGCTATAAATTATGAGAGCGGAATGTTTAATAAGTGCATCCCCTAGTTTTCATGCACAATTTCGATTCTGTTAAATCCTCCAAACTGTGGATTTGAATCTAATTGAGTATAGTAGCTTACATCTATTTCGTCACCTACAGTTAAAGTCCCAGGAACGTCTTTCATAGGTAGCCATACCGATGATGTTCG
>NZ_CP014616.1:7500-10000 GCF_001590685.1 Sporosarcina psychrophila | reverse complement strand
GGCCGAAAGGCGTAGACGATGGACAACAGGTTGATATTCCTGTACCACCTCCCCGCCGTTTGAGCAATGGGGTGACGCAGTAGGATAGGGTGAGCGCGCTGTTGGTTATGCGCGTCTAAGCAGTGAGGTGTGGAATGAGGCAAATCCCGTTCCTATAACATTGAGCTGTTACAGCAAGGGGATTTATCCCTGAGTCCCTGATTTCACGCTGCCAAGAAAAGCCTCTAGCGAGGCGGGAGGTGCCTGTACCGCAAACCGACACAGGTAGGCGAGGAGAGAATCCTAAGGTGATCGAGAGAACTCTCGTTAAGGAACTCGGCAAAATGACCCCGTAACTTCGGGAGAAGGGGTGCTCTGGTAGGGTGTTAAAGCCCGAGAGAGCCGCAGTGAATAGGCCCAGGCGACTGTTTAGCAAAAACACAGGTCTCTGCAAAACCGCAAGGTGAAGTATAGGGGCTGACGCCTGCCCGGTGCTGGAAGGTTAAGAGGAGAGGTCAGCGCAAGCGAAGCTTCGAATTGAAGCCCCAGTAAACGGCGGCCGTAACTATAACGGTCCTAAGGTAGCGAAATTCCTTGTCGGGTAAGTTCCGACCCGCACGAAAGGCGTAACGATCTGGGCACTGTCTCAACGAGAGACTCGGTGAAATTATAATACCTGTGAAGATGCAGGTTACCCGCGACAGGACGGAAAGACCCCGTGGAGCTTTACTGTAACCTGATATTGAATTCCGGTGCAGCCTGTACAGGATAGGTAGGAGCCTTGGATTCCGGAGCGCTAGCTTCGGATGAGGCGTTGGTGGGATACTACCCTGGCTGTATTGGACTTCTAACCCATGCCCCTTATCGGGGCAGGAGACAGTGTCAGGCGGGCAGTTTGACTGGGGCGGTCGCCTCCTAAAGAGTAACGGAGGCGCCCAAAGGTTCCCTCAGAATGGTTGGACATCATTCGTAGAGTGCAAAGGCATAAGGGAGCTTGACTGCGAGACCTACAAGTCGAGCAGGGTCGAAAGACGGGCTTAGTGATCCGGTGGTTCCGCATGGAAGGGCCATCGCTCAACGGATAAAAGCTACCCCGGGGATAACAGGCTTATCTCCCCCAAGAGTCCACATCGACGGGGAGGTTTGGCACCTCGATGTCGGCTCATCGCATCCTGGGGCTGTAGTCGGTCCCAAGGGTTGGGCTGTTCGCCCATTAAAGCGGTACGCGAGCTGGGTTCAGAACGTCGTGAGACAGTTCGGTCCCTATCCGTCGCGGGCGCAGGAAATTTGAGAGGAGCTGTCCTTAGTACGAGAGGACCGGGATGGACATACCTCTGGTGTACCAGTTGTCTTGCCAAAGGCATCGCTGGGTAGCTATGTATGGACGGGATAAATGCTGAAAGCATCTAAGCATGAAGCCCCCCTCGAGATGAGATTTCCCATTACGCAAGTAAGTAAGATCCCTCAAAGAAGATGAGGTTGATAGGTCTGGGGTGGAAGCACGGCGACGTGTGGAGCTGACGGATACTAATCGATCGAGGACTTAACCAATTTGGAAAAGGGCTTGATTACCCTGATTCGTGTAGCACAATGTCTGTTTTATTCAGTTTTGAGCGAACAAGCTCAAAGAGTCTGGTGACGATTGCGAAGAGGTCACACCCGTTCCCATCCCGAACACGGAAGTTAAGCTCTTCAGCGCCGATGGTAGTTGGGGGTTTCCCCCTGCGAGAGTAGGACGTCGCCGGTCTCATTGAAAGGTCATTACCTTATAGGTAGTGGCTTTTTTTGTGTTTATTTTTAGGATCTATAATAAATATTAATGCATCCATACAACTTTATGGTTCGAGCGCTTAACCGTTCTCTTCTGTAAACGTCGTGGTTATGCTTGCGGGTGTGGAAATAGTAATGACGAGCATGAATCCAAGCTTTAAAGTACGGTTGAACAGTCGTTAGAACGCCTTTTGATTATCGCGCATTACTTCCATTAATGTCGCTATACTTACTGAGAAATTGATATAGTATGACTGAATGTACAAAAAGAATTAAATGAGCAACGTACTATATATGTTGAACTAATGATTCTATATAATCTCCAGCAAAGGCGCCTCAAGGGGCAGCCGAAGCAATAAGACTGACAGCGGTTTTCTTTCTGGCTTATTGCGGGAGGCATCCCCTAGCGCCGAACGTTGTTGAGTGGATTCTTTATATCAACACATATAGATAAGCGAAGTGTAACGCGTATGGTATTAGGCGCTTGAATTACTTTAAAGCTAAAATAGTATTGAACGTTAAGAATAAAAAAGAGGTTTATTCAGGATAAAGGGTGACATGCAAATCACAACCTCATCACAACATTTGAATTAGATCCTATTTTTAAGAATGCCTTGTTTTACTTGCATTAATTCATCTGTGAAATATGAATGGCTATGCCTTAACATTCAGTGATGCCGTTTGAAGATAGGGATTGCTGATTTTAAGAGCTCACTTTAGTGGGGTATTGTTTGGATAGTTTATTTCCTCA
>NZ_CP014616.1:0-2500 GCF_001590685.1 Sporosarcina psychrophila | reverse complement strand
GTAGGATAGGGTGAGCGCGCTGTTGGTTATGCGCGTCTAAGCAGTGAGGTGTGGAATGAGGCAAATCCCGTTCCTATAACATTGAGCTGTTACAGCAAGGGGATTTATCCCTGAGTCCCTGATTTCACGCTGCCAAGAAAAGCCTCTAGCGAGGCGGGAGGTGCCTGTACCGCAAACCGACACAGGTAGGCGAGGAGAGAATCCTAAGGTGATCGAGAGAACTCTCGTTAAGGAACTCGGCAAAATGACCCCGTAACTTCGGGAGAAGGGGTGCTCTGGTAGGGTGTTAAAGCCCGAGAGAGCCGCAGTGAATAGGCCCAGGCGACTGTTTAGCAAAAACACAGGTCTCTGCAAAACCGCAAGGTGAAGTATAGGGGCTGACGCCTGCCCGGTGCTGGAAGGTTAAGAGGAGAGGTCAGCGCAAGCGAAGCTTCGAATTGAAGCCCCAGTAAACGGCGGCCGTAACTATAACGGTCCTAAGGTAGCGAAATTCCTTGTCGGGTAAGTTCCGACCCGCACGAAAGGCGTAACGATCTGGGCACTGTCTCAACGAGAGACTCGGTGAAATTATAATACCTGTGAAGATGCAGGTTACCCGCGACAGGACGGAAAGACCCCGTGGAGCTTTACTGTAACCTGATATTGAATTCCGGTGCAGCCTGTACAGGATAGGTAGGAGCCTTGGATTCCGGAGCGCTAGCTTCGGATGAGGCGTTGGTGGGATACTACCCTGGCTGTATTGGACTTCTAACCCATGCCCCTTATCGGGCAGGAGACAGTGTCAGGCGGGCAGTTTGACTGGGGCGGTCGCCTCCTAAAGAGTAACGGAGGCGCCCAAAGGTTCCCTCAGAATGGTTGGACATCATTCGTAGAGTGCAAAGGCATAAGGGAGCTTGACTGCGAGACCTACAAGTCGAGCAGGGTCGAAAGACGGGCTTAGTGATCCGGTGGTTCCGCATGGAAGGGCCATCGCTCAACGGATAAAAGCTACCCCGGGGATAACAGGCTTATCTCCCCCAAGAGTCCACATCGACGGGGAGGTTTGGCACCTCGATGTCGGCTCATCGCATCCTGGGGCTGTAGTCGGTCCCAAGGGTTGGGCTGTTCGCCCATTAAAGCGGTACGCGAGCTGGGTTCAGAACGTCGTGAGACAGTTCGGTCCCTATCCGTCGCGGGCGCAGGAAATTTGAGAGGAGCTGTCCTTAGTACGAGAGGACCGGGATGGACATACCTCTGGTGTACCAGTTGTCTTGCCAAAGGCATCGCTGGGTAGCTATGTATGGACGGGATAAATGCTGAAAGCATCTAAGCATGAAGCCCCCCTCGAGATGAGATTTCCCATTACGCAAGTAAGTAAGATCCCTCAAAGAAGATGAGGTTGATAGGTCTGGGGTGGAAGCACGGCGACGTGTGGAGCTGACGGATACTAATCGATCGAGGACTTAACCAATTTGGAAAAGGGCTTGATTACCCTGATTCGTGTAGCACAATGTCTGTTTTATTCAGTTTTGAGCGAACAAGCTCAAAGAGTCTGGTGACGATTGCGAAGAGGTCACACCCGTTCCCATCCCGAACACGGAAGTTAAGCTCTTCAGCGCCGATGGTAGTTGGGGGTTTCCCCCTGCGAGAGTAGGACGTCGCCGGTCTCATTGAAAGGCCATTACCTTATAGGTAGTGGCTTTTTTTGTGTTTATTTTTAATGACAATTTGAGATCGTGTTTGGCGGTAAGTAGGAGTATGAAGTGGAAATTAGAAATTAAAAAGAGAAACGTATGTCTATCATTTAAAAATGAATCTAGCTGTAATCAATTCGATTATATAATAGGCCTGTGATGCGTTATGACTGGTCAAACTGAAACAACACACGCCATCTTTCAATCCCGAATCCTTGTAATTATCTTCGATAAAGCCTATTGTTTGTAGACAACTAAAGTTAAAGGAGCTAATCCTATGAGTACAGTCTATGAATTCTCAGTCAAAAAAATAAACGGTGAAATTCAATCAATGGAAGACTATAAAGGAAAGCCTTTGATTATCGTAAATACAGCAAGTAAGTGTGGCTTTACTAGCCAGTTCAAAGAATTGCAGGAACTATATGAAGAACATAAAGAGCAAGGTCTTGTCGTACTTGGTTTTCCATCGGATAATTTCAATAACCAGGAATTCGATGACATCGAAAAGACAATGGAGTTTTGTGAAATCAATTTCGGCGTAACTTTTCCGATGTTTGCAAAAGTCGATGTCAAGGGCAGCCAAGCCGAACCACTTTTCACATATCTTACTTCCCAAAAGAAAGGGATGCTTACAGAGGGTATCAAGTGGAACTTTACGAAGTTTTTGATTGACCGTGAGGGGAATGTTGTAGAACGGTTCGCACCCCAAACATCACCACTTAAAATGAGTAATGCCATTAACGATATTATTCAGTGAATAATAGGAATACTTTTACTTGTTATCACTGACTTGACAGGTATTGTAGCCGCTGATAACCTTTTAATAA